>JAKDIK010000003.1 GCA_030450535.1 Propionibacteriaceae bacterium | reverse complement strand
ACCGGTTCGGTCGCGGACGCCGTGGGCCGCACGGCGTCCATCGTCTACTCGGTGCTGGAACGCACGACCGCGCTCGACCAGCGCGAGCTCGCACTCGTGGCGGCGCAGGCCGACCTTGTCGAGCCGCGGTTCACCTTCGCGGTGACCCGCCTGCGCTAGTCCGCACCCGTGCAGGCGTCCGGACACCGGCGGCACCCATGCGGGCGTCTTACCTATCGCCAAGGACACTTGCCTGGCGTCCCAACGCTAGGCAAGTGCCGGTTGGGCTAGGCAAGTCGGGAACAGCGGGCTTGGCAAGCGGGGACGGCGGGCCTGGGACGGCGCTCAGTCGAAGAAGACCTGCACGTCGGCGCCGAGCTTGTTCAGTCGGTTCGCCAGATCCTCATAGCCCCGGTTGATGACGTACACGTCGCGCAGCACCGTGACGCCGCGGGCGGCGAGGCTGGCGAGCAGCAGGCACACCGCGGGACGCAGCGCCGGCGGGCACACCAGCTCCTGGCTCCGCCAGCGGGTCGGGCCGTGGACGACGAGGCGGTGCGGGTCCAACAGTTGGGTGTTCGCGCCGAGCTTGTTGAGATCCAGCAGGTGGATCGCGCGGTTCTCATACACCCAGTCGTGGATCAGCGTCCGGCCCTCCGCCTCGGCGGCGATGACCGCGAAGAACGGCAGGTTGTCGATGTTGAGGCCCGGGAACGGCATCGGGTGGATCTTGTCCTGCGCGGCGTGCAGGTCGCTCGGGTGCACGGTGATGTCGACCAGCCGCGTCCGGCCGTTGGCGGCCGCGTATTCCTCGCTGAGGTCGTAGCGCAGGCCCATGTCGGCCAGGATCGCCAGCTCGATCTCGAGAAACTCGATGGGGGAGCGGCGGATCGTCACCTCGGACTTGGTGACCACGGCGGCGGTGATGAGGCTCATGGCCTCGATGGGATCCTCGGACGGGGCGACGCGGACGTCCGCCTCGATGCGCCGGACGCCGCGCACCTTCAGCGTCGTCGAGCCGATGCCGTCGATGGTCACGCCCAGGCTTTCGAGGAAGAAGCAGACGTCCTGGACCATGTAGTTCGGCGAGGCGTTGCGGATGATCGTCTCACCGGGGTACAGCGCGGCGGCCATGAGGACGTTCTCGGTGACGGTGTCGCCGCGCTCGGTGAGGGTGATGTGGCGGACGCCGTCGTGGGTCTCCCGGACGGCCGCGTGGTACCAGCCGTCGGTCGCCTTGACGTCGAGACCGAAGTACTGCAGGGCCTGCAGGTGGGGTGTCACGGTGCGCGTGCCGAGGTTGCAGCCGCCGGCGTACGGCAGCTCGAACTCCGGCTGCATGTGCAGCAGCGGGCCGAGGAACATGATGACGCTGCGGGTGCGACGGGCGGCGTCCACGTCCATGGCCGCCAGATCGAGCACCTCGGGGCGGATGAGTTCGAGCTCGCTGCGGTCGGCCGACCACGTCACCTGGACGCCGATGCTCTCGAGCACCTCGAGAATCCGGTTGACCTCCTCGATGCGGGCGATGCCCTCGAGCACCGTGCGGCCCTTGTTGAGCAGCGAGGCGCAGAGCAGGGCCACGGCGGCGTTCTTGGAGCTGCGCACGTCGATGCTTCCGGACAGCTTCGTGGGGCCCTTCACCCGCAGGTGCATGGTGCGGCCCACCGGGGCGAGTGCCGGGTCCTGCAGCGTCTCCGCGAGACGGGCGATGCCGGCCATGTCGAGTTCCCGGGCACCGTGCTCGATGTCGCGGATGACGACGGTGTCGACGTCGAGGGCGTCCGCCACCTGTTCGGGGGACAGACCGCGCTGGAGTCGGGCGTCCCGGATGAGGCGGCCGACGCTGGCGGGAGTGTTCTGGGTCACGAACAGGCATGCTACTCGACCACGTCCCGCACTTTCGGGTGTGCGCCGGATGGGTGCTCTAGAGTTGCGCCCATGAGCTCACACTTCGACGTCGTCGTCCTCGGCGCTGGCCCCGGGGGCTATGTGGCCGCCATCCGTGCTGCCCAATTGGGCAAGAAGGTCGCCATCATCGAGAAGGAGTATTGGGGCGGCGTGTGCCTCAATGTGGGGTGTATTCCGACCAAGTCGCTCCTGCGCAACGCCGAGTACGCCAACGTCCTGACGCACGAGGCCGACAAGTTCGGCATCAGCGGTGAGTTCAGCCTCGACTACGGCAAGGCGTTCTCCCGCAGCCGCGAGGTGTCCGACCGGATGGTCAACGGCATCCACTTCCTCATGAAGAAGAACAAGATCACCGAGATCCACGGGTGGGGCACGTTCACCGACGCCAAGTCGATCGAGGTCAAGAGCGAGGGCGGCGAGAGCCAGACGCTCACCTACGACGCCTGCATCATCGCCGCCGGGGCGACGGTGAAGCTGCTACGGGGCACCCAGCTCAGCGAGAACGTCATCACCTACAAGGAGCAGATCCTCGCCGACAAGCTGCCCAAGTCGATCATCATCGGCGGCTCGGGCGCCATCGGCACCGAGTTCGCGTACGTGCTGAACGCGTACGGCGTCGACGTGACGATCGTGGAGTTCCTCGACCGGATGGTGCCCAACGAGGATCCCGAGGTGAGCAAGGAGCTGACGAAGGCCTACAAGAAGCTCGGCATCAAGGTACTCACCTCCACGGCGGTGACGACGGTCGAGGACACCGGCGCGGGCGTGAAGGTCACCGTCCAACCGGCCAAGGGCGGCGAGGCGAAGGTGCTGGAGGCCGACAAGATGCTGCAGGCGATGGGTTTCGCGCCGCGCATCGAGGGCTACGGCCTGGAGAACACCGGGGTGAAGGTGTCCGAGCGCGGGCTCATCGAGATCGACGACCACATGCGCACCAACGTCGACGGGCTGTACGCCATCGGTGACTGCACGGGCAAGCTCATGTTGGCCCACACCGCGGAGGCGCAGGGCGTCGTGGCCGCCGAGACGATCGCCGGGGCCGAGACCATGCCGATCAACTACGACATGATCCCGCGCGCCACCTACTGCCTGCCGCAGGTCGGATCGTTCGGCTACACCGAGGCCCAGGCCAAGGAGAAGGGGTTCAACGTCAAGGTCGGCAAGTTCCCGTTCTCGGCGAACGGAAAGGCCTGGGGCATGGGCGAGGCGACCGGCTTCGTCAAGATCGTCGCGGACGCCGAGCACAACGAGATCCTCGGGGCCCACATGATCGGCGCGGAGACCACCGAGCTGCTGCCCGAGCTGATCCTGGCCCAGATGTGGGATCTCACCACCGACGAGGTGGGTCGCACGATCCACGCCCACCCGACGCTGTCGGAGGCCATCAAGGAGGCCGCCGAGGGTGTCGGCGGCCACATGATCAACCTGTAGGGTTTCGCCGCATCGAGACGGCAGGCGGGGGACCTCACCGAGCTCACCCTCCAGACACCAACCCGAGCGATCGGGACGGGGCTCGTGGTGGGCGTCGTCGACGACTGGCAGCTGTTTCGGGCGCTCTTCGGACGACGTCAGGAGCGCCTGGCCGACGCGGTCGTCGAGGGAGAGGCGCAGCGCCTCGCCGACCGCGCCTTCTTCGGGTGACCTCGGCGCCTGCGTGCGCAGTCGTGACTCACAGTCGGGAGGTGGCCTCCTGCAGCAGTTGCTTGGGCTCAAGGAACATGGACGGGTAGTTGCCGCTCCACACCTGGCGGCCGTTGGCGTCGATCAGGACGAACCCGTGCCCGGGCAGCCCGGGGTGCATGCCCTTGTCGAGCGTGTCGTACGCCTTCGAGACCTGGCCGTCATCGAGCAGGTACGGCGTCGTCACGCCGAAGGTGTCGAGGTCGGGCTGGATCTGTTCGGCCGTGTTCATCACGATGGGCAGCACCGTGATGCCCGCCTCGGCGAATCCGGGCTCCTTCTCGATGAGGGCCATCTGCTGGGTGCAGGAGCCGCACCCGGCCCCCTCGTTGAAGTACAGGATGACGGGCTTGCCACGGTAGTCGGCCAGCGAGACAGTCGTGCCGGCCGTCGTCCGGAGGCTGAACTCCGGCGCCTGCCTGGCAGTCGCATTGGCGTCCGGCCGGGCGCTCCACAGGCCGAAGGCGACGATCCCGACGATGAAGACGCTGAGCAACGCCATGGCGGCCCGGAAGAGCCGCCGATTGCGCCGCTCCTTCGCCGCTGCCAGCGCCTGCTGCTGGTGCAGCTGGGCGCGTTTCGAGGTGGTCTGCTGGTGTGTGGTGGCCATGGTTGTTCCTTGGGATCGGCAGCGGGTCAGTTCAATGGCAGGTCGGTACGTCGGCCGACGACTCGGCGGGCACCGGGTCCGGAGGGCGCTTGCCGCCGCGGCGCCGGCGATCGGAGAGGGTGAACCAGATGAGGGCGGCAACCAGGGCCAGAAGGCCGAGCCCGAGCAGGGGTTCGGGTACGGGGGAGAGCCAGTTCAGGATCGTGCGTGCGGCGGCCGTGACGCCGTCGCCGGCAGCCTGCTGGAAGGGGCTGGCCGTCCCCGTCATCGTCGGCGATCCCGCCAGCACGATGACCCAGATGCCCATCACGGCGAACGCGACGGCGACGCCCAGGTTGAGAGTGTTGGTACGCAGGGTGCGTCCGGCGAGCCTCAGCCGGAGCGGCTTGGCCTGTCCCCAACGGCGCCGGCTGAGCCCGGCCGCGTCCCAGAGGAGGGCCATGACGAACAGCGGGATCACCATGCCGAAGACGAACGCCAGCCCCAGGACGAGTCCTCCGACGGGGTTGCCCGACAGAGCCGACAGCGTCATCACGCCCACGAGCACGGGGGCGCAGCAACTGGACGCGATGCCCGAGAACACGCCGAGACTGAAGAAGGTCGCCGAATCGCCGCGGCTCGCATCAGGGGCGCGGAGCGCCGACGGCAGCGACCACATGCGTCCCGACAGCGCCAGGACGCCCAGGCCGATCATCAGCAGGCCGCCCACCCAGTAGAGGACGACGTGGTACTTGGCAATGGCTCCGGCGATGAGGCTCACTCCCAGCGTGATGGGGACGAGCACGAGCGCGAGCCCGGCTGCGAAGACGAACGTGAGTGGCATCAGGCGCCAGCGGTTGTTCTTGACTGCGGCGGCCAGGTACGACGGCGCGAGGAAGACGATGCAGCAGGGGGCGAACAGCGCCACCATGCCGGCGAAGAACGCCGCCAGCACGCTGCCCGAGGCGAGCAACTCGGAGCCCATCAGGCAGCCCCCCGCTCCGCCAGGAGGCGATCCAGCTTCCGCACGGGCAGCCGTCCGGCGCTGAAGTAGGCCCCGTCCACCAGCACCATCGGGAACATTGCCGGGCAGTGCCGTGCGAGCAGTTCCTGCCCCACGGACGACGTGGCCGGGTGCACCTCGTAGGTGAACTCCCGATCGAGCGCCCGCCGGGAGAGGGTCTCGTGAGCCTCATCGCACAGGTGGCAGGCCGCGGAGCGGACAAGGGTGATGACGGGAGGCGTCCCGTCGCCGACCAGGGGCCGCGCGGGTTGTTGGTTGGTCACGGCCTCGATGTTCTCCGGCGCGCCCGGTGTCCGTCGTCAAGGGAGCATGAAGATCTCGTCAAGGCGCTCCGGCGCGGGTAGGTCAATGGTCGTGCGACGAGCCGCCACGGTTCATGAGGACCATCATCACGCCCATCATCACCAGGCACAGGAGGGGGTAGGCGAGGGTGCCCGCGCTGAACCCTCCCGTGAGGATCAGGTAGCCGACGATCGCGAACATGGGGGCACACATCAGCAGGTGGGCCCACCACTTGTGCCCCGCGTGCGCGTCACGTGTGGTTGGGCGGCCGATCGGATCGTGGTTCACGGGTTCTCTCCTGTCCGGTTCGGGGTGCGGGGAAAAGCCCGCTCAATCCCAGGAACACCGCGGTCCAGAAGGCGATACTTGCCACGATGGCCAGCGCGACCGTCATCGTCCTCGCCCCCTCCGTGTGTCCAGGTGCGGGAAGTCTGGCGGACGCGCCCCGAGGAATCCGTCGAGGAACTGTTCAGACTCGGTCAAGAGTCCGGCCGCTGAGCCACACTCACGGGCGGCTCGACCGACCGAAGGCCAATACTGGGTGGGTGAGAACCTCATCCGAGCCGGAGACGACGGTCCTGGTGGTCGACGACGAGATGGCCCTGGCGGGCATCGTGGCCTCGTACTTGGCCAGAGCCGGGCACCGCGTGCTGCTGGCCCACACCGGCCCCGAGGCGGTGGCCGAGGCGCAAGCGGCCGACCCCGACGTGATCATCCTGGACCTGGGGCTGCCGGGTCTGGACGGCCTCGAGGTCTGCCGGCAGGTGCGAACGTTCTCCGACTGCTACATCCTCATGCTCACCGCACGCGGCGACGAGGTCGACCGGATCATCGGCCTCAGCGTGGGTGCCGACGACTACCTCACCAAGCCATTCAGCAACCGTGAGCTGGTGGCCCGGGTGGCGGCGGTGCTACGCCGGCCGCGGCGCGCGGCGGCCCCCGTCTCGTCCGACGTCCGCGCGTTCGGCACACTGCGCGTGAATTCCCCGGGCCGCGACGTCACGGTCGACGGGCAGCCCGTCACGTTGACCAGGACGGAGTTCGACCTGCTGGACGCCCTCTCGACGCAGCCCCAGGTGGTGCTGAGCCGCCGGCAGCTGATCGAGTCGGTCTGGGACACCGCGTGGGTGGGCGACGAGCACGTCGTCGACGTCCACATCGCGAACCTGCGCAAGAAGCTGAACGACGACTCGGCCGAGCCGCGCTACATCACCACGGTCCGGGGCGTCGGCTACCGCATGGGGAAGGGATGACCCCGACGATGCCGGCGTTCGGATCGTGGCGGATCAGCACCCGCCTCTTCGCAGCCCAAGCGGTCGTCGCCCTGGCGATCGTGGCGAGTGCCGGTCTCGTGGCCAGCCTGGTCGGACCTCCGCTCTTCCATGCGCACCTCCTGCAGTCCGGGCAGGCTGAGGAATCGCCAGATCTCGCCCACATCGAGCAGGCCTTCGCCAGCGCCAGCATGATCTCCCTCAGCGTGGGCCTGCTGGTCGCGATGGTCGGCGCCCTCGTGATCTCCTGGACGCTCGCGCGACGCATCGGACTCCCTCTCGACAGCCTGACCAGGGCCGCCACCCGGTTGAGCCACGGCGACTACTCGGCGCGCGCCGCCGTGCGGGAGAGGGGCCCCGAGTTCACGACGCTGGGGGAGGCGTTCGACCTGATGGCAGACCGGCTGGAGAACACCGAGGCCACCCGGCGGCGGCTGCTCTCCGACCTGGCCCACGAGATGCGAACGCCGATCGCCACGCTCAGCGCGCACCTGGAGGCGGAGGCGGACGGCGTCCTGGAGTGGAACGCCCAGGCCCGGGGCATCGTCGAGCAACAGGCCGAACGGCTGCGGCGGCTGGTGCGCGACCTCGACGAGGTCTCGCGGGCGGAGGAGGGCCGGATGGCGCTCGATACCGGGCCCCACTTCATCGCCGAGCTCGTGGATGCCTCCCTCGCGCAGGCCCGGCAACCCTTCGCCGAGAAGGGCGTCCATCTGAGCCGGTCCGTGGAGCCCGCCCAGGTGGAGGCCGACCCGGCTCGCATCGGCCAGGTCCTGACGAACCTACTGAACAACGCGCTGCGGCACACTCCGGCCGGCGGCAGCGTCTCGGTTGTGGCGGTCCCGGTGGGGGAGCAGGTGCGGATCACCGTCGCCGACGACGGCGCAGGCATAACACCCGAGCAACTCCCGCACGTGTTCGAACGCTTCTACCGAGGCGACTCCGCTCGGGCCTCCGACGCCGGTGGCTCCGGAATCGGGTTGACCATTGCTCGCGCCATCGCGGACGGGCACGGCGGCTCGCTGACAGCCACGAGCCCCGGCCCTGGCCAAGGGTCGGTCTTCACGCTCCTCCTGCCCCAAAGCGGCAGCCCCCGGGTGGCCGATTCCTGATCCATTCTTGACCGAACCTTGCGAGGCCGCGGACGCCTGACTGGGCACAATGTCGAGGTGCAACGCGTTTCGAGAAGGAATCTGATCCTGGGCGGCCTCGGTTTGGCGGGTGCCAGCGTCCTCGCAGGTTGCTCGGCCACTCCCGCCGCCCCCTCGTCGGCAGGCACGGCATCAGGAGCCGCGGCAGGTGCCTCCCCCTCCGCGGCCGCGGCGTCCCGGCGTGCGGGGCTGGTTGTCCAGACCCTCACCCCTCGGCCGATCTCCTATGATCTCGGCGGCGTGACGGCGGCGTCCTGGGGATACAGCGAGGAGTTGGGGGCGCCACTGTTCCGCGCCACGGCGGGCGACCGGCTCCAGATCACCGTGGACAACGAACTGCCGACGTCGACGAGCGTCCATTGGCACGGGATCCGACTGGCGAACGCCGCCGACGGCGTCCCGGGGGTGACCCAGACGCCGATCGAAGCCGGCCAGAGCTTCACCTACGAGTTCACCGCCCCCGACCCCGGCACGTACTTCTTCCACCCGCACTCGGGGGTCCAGATCGACCGCGGGCTGTACGCGCCGCTGATCATCGACGATCCCGCCGAGCCGGGCGGCTACGACGCCGAGTGGATCGTCGTGCTCGACGACTGGACCGACGGTGTTGGCACGAGCCCCGACGACATCCTCGCCAGCTTCGCGGCGCAGAACGGCACCGTCACCACCGGCATGAACCACGGCACCATGGGCGGGATGGGGCACGGCTCCATGAACTCCCCGCTGGGTGACGCGGGCGACGTGGACTACCCGTACTACCTCGTCAACGGGCGGGTCCCCGCCGCGCCGGCCACCTTCAGCGGTAAGCCGGGCCAGCGGGTGCGGATCCGGTTCGTGAACGCAGCCGCCGACACGATCTTTCGGATCGCACTCGGCGGGCACGTCCTGACGGTCACCCACGCCGACGGCTTTCCGGTCAAGCCGACGGAGGCCCGATCGCTGTTCATCGCCATGGGGGAGCGGTACGACGTCACCGTCACCCTCGCCGACGGGGTGTTCCCGCTGGTGGCCCGCCCCGAGGGCAAGAACGGCACCGGCTGGGCCGTGGTGACCACCGGCTCGGGCACGCCCCCCACACCGGGGATCCTGGTGAGCGAACTCGACACCCCGCTCGACTCGCGCCAGTTGTCGGCCACGGACGCCGCCCTGCTGCCTGCCCGCGACCCGGATTCGACGCTGGATCTCCAGCTGAACGGACAGATGGAACCGTACGCCTGGGGCCTCAACGGCCAAGTCTTCGGCCAGGACACGCCACTCGCGGTGACGCAGGGGCAACGGCTGCGCCTACGGATGACCAACATGACGATGATGTCGCACCCCATGCACATCCACGGCCACACCTGGGGCTTACCCGGCAATGGGGGCCTGCGGAAGGACACCGTCCTGGTCCTGCCCATGCAGACCGTCGAGGCCGACCTGCAGGCGGACAACCCCGGCCAGTGGATGCTGCACTGCCACAACATCTACCACGCCGAAATCGGCATGATGACGAGCCTGAAGTACGCCTAGAGTGCGGTGCCTTCCGGTCTGTGCGGGGCGCGTCCAGACCCTGAACATCCGTCCCGACGTTCCGGAAGACCCGAGCCGTCCTCGTCACACGGGCGGCCAGGGGTAGGCGTAGTACGAGTCGGGCGGGTACGGGAACTCGCCCATCCGCAGCAACTGGCGGACGCGGCGGCGCAGTTGGGCGTTCTCGCGGGGGAGCAGGAGGCGGGCGACGGCGTCCGGCACCTCGTCGGCCAAGGGTTCGATATCGGCGAGCAGGTCGTCCGGGACGGCCTCGCCCGCGAAGTCCCAGATGACCGTCCGCAGGCGCGCGTGGCTGCCGAAACACAGACCATGGTCGATGCCCCACAGGACGCCGCTGCCGTCGCGCAGCACGTGTCCGCCCTTGCGATCGGTGTTGTGCGCAACGATGTCGAAGACGGCCAGGCGGCGGAGAGCGTCATAGGTCTCGGGCCGCTCCTGCAGCAGGGTGAAGTAGTGCTCGCCGTCGTTCTCGACGAACCACTGCACGGACCCGATGCCGAGCGGGGCGTCCGCGCGGACGACCGTCGGCGGCACGAGGTGCCACCCCAGCCATTCGCTCAACTCGAACGCCGCCAGCTCGCGGGCGTGGAGGCCGGGGTCGAAGTCGTGCAGCGGACGCTCGCCGACCTCGGGCTTGTAGATGGCCCAGTGGTAGTCATCCCCGTCCCCGAACTCGACGACGAGGGTGAGGTTCGTGCTCTCGGCGACGCGCCCCACGACGTCCAGATCCGCGGTGGTGAGCAGTTCCAGCCCGCGCGCGAAGGGGGGCTCCAGCGTGCTCATGCCGAGGGCGGCCGCAGGTCGATCAGCGAGCCCGTCGTCGTGTTGGTGGCGAGAACGCTGACCTCGCCCTCGGGCCCGTAGGAGATCACCGACACCGAGGCCGGGTTGACCCAGATGCGTTGGAAGGCGTCCAGCGGCGTCCCCAACGCGTGGGCCAGCGCCGCCTTGATGGGGTCGGCGTGGCTGAAGCAGGCAACGACCTCACCGGCGTGGCGGGTCCGAATCTGCTCGAGGGCGCCGACGATGCGGTCGGACATCTCCTGGAAGCTCTCGCCGTCGGGGAACCGGAACTCCGAGGGCGTCTTCTGCACCGTCTGCCACGCAGGCAGCTTGGCCAGCTCGGTGAGGGCCGCCCCGGTCCACGCGCCGAAGTCGCATTCGAGGAGGCCGTCGTGGCCGACGACGTCCAACCCGAAGCGCGCCTCGGTGGGGGCGGCGGTCTCGCGCGTGCGCTCCAGCGGCGAGGTGTACAGCGCTGTCAGCGGCAGCCCCTCCAGCCGGTCGGCCACCTTGGCCGCCTGCGCGAGCCCCTGCTCGGACAGATGCAGGCCAGCTGCTCGACCGGGCAGCACCTGCCCGGTCGTGGGCGTGACTCCGTGCCGGACGAGCAACACGATGGTGGGGGCGCTCATGGTCGCCGAGCGTACCCGCGCTCCATCAGCCCTCCACGGCGTCCAGGTCGGCCCGGACACCGTCGGGCTCGGCGGAGAGCGGGAGGGTGTCGGGATCCTGGGCGCCCTCGACGCCGACCGGATCCTGGTCCAGCGCCGCGAACAACGGCGGTGGCGCCGATGAGCAGGACGGTGGCGATCGTCATGGGGTTCCTCTCGGAAGGGGTCAGCCTCATCCTGCCCAAAGGCGCGGCGGCGCACCAGCGGTTCGCCGGGTACCGGGAGTACCCCTCCAAGCCCTCGTGAACCCTTGCCCGGCGGGTTAGTTTGGCCGTGTGAGTGAACGCCCCCAGATCAGCACCGCCGGCGAGCTCAAGGCGTCCGGCCACACCTACCGTCCCCTTCGCGTCGAGATCCGCGCGAACCTGCTGGCCAGGCTCGCCTCGGGCGAGGATCCGTGGCCGGGTATCCACGGCATGAGCCGCACCGTGTTGCCGCAGCTCGAGCGCGCCCTGATCGCCGGCCACGACGTCGTTCTGCTGGGCGAGCGCGGCCAGGGCAAAACGCGCCTACTGCGCACGCTCGTCGGCCTGCTCGACGAATGGACGCCGGCCGTCGCCGACTCCGAGCTGCGCGAGCATCCGTTCGACCCGATCACGGACGCCACCCGCCGCCGCGTCGAGACCGAAGGCGACGAGCTGCCGATCGTGTGGGTCCACCGCTCGGAGCGCTACGCGGAGAAGCTGGCCACGCCCGACACGTCCGTGGCCGACCTCATCGGGGACGTCGATCCGATGCGCGTCGCCGAGGGCCGCCGCCTGGGAGATCCCGAGACCATCCATTTCGGGCTCATCCCGCGCTCCAACCGGGGCATCGTCGCCATCAACGAGCTGCCCGACCTTGCCGAGCGCATCCAGGTGTCGATGCTCAACGTGATGGAGGAGCGCGACATCCAGATCCGCGGCTACGTGCTGCGGCTGCCGCTCGACGTGCTCGTCATGGCCTCAGCCAACCCCGAGGACTACACGAACCGCGGCCGCATCATCACCCCGCTCAAGGACCGCTTCGGCGCCGAGATCCGCACCCACTACCCGGTCGAGCTGGACGACGAGGTGGCCGTCATCGAGCAGGAGGCCGAGCTGGTGGCGTCCGTGCCGCCGGTGATCCTGGAGATTCTCGCCCGCTTCACCCGCGCGCTGCGCGAGTCGCCGTCGGTCAACCAGCGCTCCGGCGTCTCGGCGCGCTTCTCGATCGCGGGCGCGGAGACCGTGGCCGCCGCCGCACGCCACCGCGCCACCGTGCGCGGCGAGCCGGACGCCGTCGCCCGCCTGGTCGATCTGGAGGCAGCCGTCGACGTGCTCGGCGGCAAGATCGAGTTCGAGTCCGGCGAGGAGGGTCGGGAGTGGGACGTCCTCGCGCACGTGCTGCGCACGTCCACCGCCGACGCCGTGCGGGCCCACCTGCGGGGCCTCGACCTCGGCCCGCTGGTTGCCGCGCTCGACGGCTCGCGGACGGTGGTGACCGGCGAACAGGTGACCGCCCGCGAGCTGCTGGACGCCCTCCCGAGTCTGGGCGACTCCGCCCTGTACGACGCGATCGCCGAGCGCTTCGCGGCGTCCAATGACGGCGAACGGGCCAGCGCCATCGAGCTGGCCCTGGAGGGGCTGTACCTCGCACGCCGGATCAGCAAGGAGTCCGACGATGGGGAGACCATCTACGGCTGAGGCCAGGAGGTGAACGCGATGCCGACCCCCAAGCACCACCGCTCCCGCTACGGGCGTTACTCCGGCGGGCCCGATCCGTTGGCTCCGCCGGTGGATGTCGCGGAGGCGCTGGACGCCATCGCCGAGGACGTCATGGCGGGCTATTCACCCGCTCGGGCTCTGCGCGAATTCCTGCGCCGCGGAGGCCGGCAGCAGGAGGGGTTGGACGACCTGGCCCGCCGCGTCCAGCAGCGCCGCCGTGACCTGCTCAACCGGCACAACCTCGACGGCACCCTCAACCAGGTCAAGCAGTTGCTCGATCAGGCGGTGCTCGACGAGCGCAAGCAGCTCGCACGTGACGCAACGATGGACGACGACGACCGCGCCTGGCGCGAGATGCGGCTGAACAACCTGCCGTCCTCGACCGCCGCCGCGGTCAACGACCTGGCGTCCTATGACTGGCAGTCCACCGACGCCCGCGAGGCCTACGAGCAGATCAAGGATCTGCTCGGACGCGAGCTGCTCGATCAGCGGTTCGCCGGCATGAAGCAAGCGTTGGAGAGCGCGTCCGAGGAGGATCGCCGGGCGGTCGCGGAGATGCTCGCGGACCTCAACGACCTGCTGGAGGCGCACCGCCGCGGCGAGGACACCGACGCCGACTTCGATGAGTTCATGGCCAAGCATGGCCAGCACTTTCCCGAGAACCCGCGCAACGTCGAGGAGCTCATCGACGCGCTCGCCCAGCGCTCGGCGGCCGCTCAGCGAATGCTGAATTCCATGACGCCGGAGCAGCGGCGCGAGCTGGGGGAGTTGTCGGCGCAGGCGTTCGGGTCGGCGTCCCTCATGGCGCAGCTCGACGCGCTGGACGGCAATCTGCAGGCGCTGCGGCCTGGGCTGGACTGGTCCGGGTCGGAGAGCTTTCGCGGCAACGAGGGGATGGGGCTCGGCGATGGCACCGGCGTCCTGCAGGATCTGGCGGAGCTGGACGCGCTCGCCGAGCAACTGGGCCAGGACTACGGCGGGGCGCGGGCGTCCGACATCGATCTGGACGCGATCATGCGTCAGCTTGGCGAGGAGGCGGCCGTGTCGGCGCGCACCCTGAGCGCCCTCGAACGCGCGCTCCGCGAGGGCGGGCTGCTGCGCCGGTCAGCGGACGGTTCGCTGCGCCTGTCACCCCAAGCCATGCGGCGGTTGGGCAAGGCGCTGCTCTCGGACGCCTCGCGGCAGCTCTCGGCGCGGACGGGTGCGCGGGATGCGCGGCTGGCGGGGGCGTCCGGCGAACAGACCGGCTCGACCCGGGCCTGGGAATTCGGCGACGCCCAACCCTGGGACGTGACCCGAAGCCTGACAAACGCGATCCTGCGGACGGCGTCGGAGGGTGGGACGCCCGCCGAGGGTGTCCGGCTGGACGTGCGCGATGTGGAGGTCGTCGAGACCGAGGCGCGGACGCAGTCGGCGGTCGTCCTGCTCGTGGACACCTCCTACTCGATGGCGGCGGAGGGTCGGTGGGTGCCGATGAAGCGGACGGCCCTGGCGCTGCACCACCTCGTCAGCACCCGGTTCCGCGGCGACCAGCTACAGCTCATCGGCTTCGGACGCCTCGCCCAGAGCATCGACATCGACGAGCTCACCGCCCTGCCGCCCGTCCATGAGCAGGGCACGAACCTGCACCACGGGCTGCTTCTCGCCGAGCGCTTCTTCGCCAAGCACCCGAGCATGGATCCGGTGCTCCTCGTCGTCACCGACGGCGAGCCGACCGCCCACATGGAGAATTACGGAGACGCTTGGTTCATGTGGCCGCCGGAGCCGGAGACGATTCGTCGGACAGTGACCCAGCTCGACAAGGTGACCCGGCGGGGCACCCGGACGACCTTCTTCCGGCTCGGGGACGACCCCGGCCTGCGGCACTTCTTGGACGACCTCGCCGGGCGCGTGGGTGGCCGCGTCATCGCCCCGGAGGTCGGCGACCTGGGGGCGGCAGTGGTGGGGGAGTACCTCCGCTTCCGGCAGCCGGGCCACGACGAGTGGGACTGGGAGACCTGAGCCCCGCGGGGACGAGCGCGACCGCCTGTGCTCGACGGAATCTGTCTGCCGTGCCGCGTGTCAGTCCGCGGTCGGGAGAGCGGAAGCGGGTTAGCTGGGGGAGTGACGATGCAGTATCGCTGGAACGTACAGCCGCGGTTCTTTGTGATCCTGGGCGTGCTCGCTTCCCTGGTGCTGGGCACGTGGGGGATCACGGCGCTGGCGGTGGAGCTGGCGAGCCCGCGACCGGCGGAGCTGCCGCGCGGGGGCCGGACCATCTTCCCGGACTACCGGCTGTACGGGTACTCCGGCTATCCGGGATCCACCGCGCTCGGCCGTCTCGGCACGGGCGACATCGACGAACGCATGACCGAGATCGAGAGCACCGGCGCCGACTACACGCGCGACCGGCAACTCCTGCCGATCATGGAGCTCATCGCGGTGACGGTGCACTCCACGCCGCAGGCCGACGGGCTGTACCGGACGCGGACGTCCGACGACGTCATCGAGTCATGGCTGACGACGGCGCGCGAGCACAAGGCGATGCTCCTGCTGAACATTCAGCCGGGGCGTGCGGCGATGTTCGATGAGGTGAAGGCGCTGGAGAAGTGGCTCGTCGAGCCGGACGTGGGGCTGGCGCTCGACCCGGAGTGGGCCGTCAGCGGCGACGAGATTCCGGGGCGCGTGTTCGGACACACGACCGGGCAGGAGCTGGACGCGATCGCCGCCTGGACGGCCGCGCTCGTCGCCGAACACCACCTGCCGGAGAAGGTAGTGCTTTATCACCAGCTGCACGAGAACATCGTGACCGACGAGGACGCCCTGGTCCCTCACGACGGCGTGGTGTTGATCAAATCGGTGGACGGCATCGGGACGCCCGAGGCCAAGACCGGCCTGTACAACCGCATCTCGGCCCGGACGCCGGAGCACGTGCACCTGGGGTTCAAGCTCTTCTTCGAAGAAGACGCCCGCCACGGCCCCTTGATGACGCCCGACCAGGTGATGGCCCTGGAGCCGCAGCCGGAGTACGTGCTGTGGGAATGATCCCCACCAAAGGAGGCGGCATGGGGTCGCTGACGATCAAACCGGCCAACCAGGCGTCGCGCGGCGACCTGGCGGCGTTGTTCGGCAGCCGGGGCCCGGCGCATGAGTGCCAGTGCCAGCGGTACCGGCTGGCGGCCGGCGAGGCGTTCGGCAACACGCCCATCGAGGAGCGCACCCACCGGCTACACGAGCAAACCGCCTGTGGGAACGCCGCCGCGACGACGACCAGCGGCCTGGTCGGCTACCTGGACGGCGAGCCGGTGGCGTGGTGCGCGGTGGCGCCGCGGGCGTCCTACGCCGGACTGGTGCGCAACGCGAACCAGACCGCTTGGCGCGGGCGCGACGAGGACCGGTCGGACGCGTCGGTGTGGGCCATCACCTGCCTGTTCACCCGGGTGGGACGCCGCGGGCATGACTACTGCTGTGGCATGGTCACGGCCGCTGTGGAGTTCGCACGCGAGCGCGGGGCGCGGGTGCTGGAGGCGTACCCGATCACCGAGCGCGCGAACTGGGGCGAGGAACACCCGGGAGGCATTGACGTGTATCTCGACGCCGGCTTCGACGTGGTTCACCGGCCGAGCAAGCGGCGCGCCGTGGTGCAGGTGAGGTTCTGAGCCGGTCCTGCGGCGGCGGATCAGGATCGTGTCGCGATCACGGTCACCGCTCATGGCATAATCGTGGCATGAATCGCACACGCCTGAGCACGACGGTCGATCCGGTCCTGCTGAGCGAGGCTCGTCGCATCCGCTCCAGCGCCACGGATGCGGCTCTCATTGACGACGCACTCCGAGCGCTTCTGGCGCAGCATCGAGCCCACGCGGTGGATGCGACCTATGCGGCGTACGATGAGCATCCGCTGGACGAGCCGGACGCGTGGGGAGATCTGGCATCGTTCCGCCGGGCCGCAGCTGCGTCGTGACGGATCATCCTCGGCGTGGCGAGATCTGGTGGTGCGAGCTTCCCGACGTGGGACGCCGTCCGGTGGTCGTACTCTCCCGCGACGCCGCCATCCCGAGGCACGGCCGGGCCCTCATCGCACCCTGCACCACCACGATCCGGGGTCTGGTGAGCGAGACGGTCCTGGAACCGGGTGAGGATCCCGTTCCGCGGCCGTGCGCCGTCAACCTCGATTCGGTGGAGAGCGTCTCCCTCGGCGTCCTCGTCCATCGGCTGGGACGCCTCAGCGATGCGCGCATGCGGGACGTGTGTTCCGCGCTGGCTGCGGCCGTCGGATGCGAACGCTGACGACGCGGAGGCTGGTGCGGAAAGCGAACCAGGCCGCCTGCCCCCACCCATGATGCTCCAGTCCGATAATGCACATTATGTCATCAAGACGGACTGAGCACGCGCAGCCCGACCCTCTCCGCTGCCCCGGCCAGCTCCCGGTCGTAGGTGATCAGGCAATCGACGCCGATCCTGAGTGCCGCTGCGAGGTGTATCGCATCGGCGCTACGAAGCCCCCACGCACTGGTCGCGGCACGTTCCAGATCCGCCCGCGTGACGTCCACCAGGTGTGTCGCCTCCAGCACGGCAGTCACGGAGGCAGGCCGCAGCGCGGATCGCCGCTGCCCGGCACAGTGCAACTCGGTGTACAAGAGCATCGAGGAGACGAGAGCGTCGCCCTCTCCCGCGGCATCCAAGAAGGTCGCGAGCGCGACCGACTCCGGTTCGTCCACGAGCAGCTTCAAGGCAGCCGAGGTGTCCAGGTAGTGAATCACCGATCACCACGGAGGTCCTGGAGCACGTCCCGGCTCGATGTTTCGGCGGCCCGGGCCAGCCCCACGAAACCACCCTGCCGCCTCGCCAGTCGCACGTGACCCGCGGCAACGAGCCTTCCCCAGGGGCTGGCGGGCGGCGGCCCGATCAGCGCGGCAGGATCCCCATGATTGGTCACGAGGAAGCTCTCCCCCGCCGCAACCCGTCGCAGCACCTCGCTGCTGCCATTGCGCAGCTCCCGGTGCGTGATGGTGTCCATGTAGCAATCGTAGCATTCCCCGACAACGTGACGACGAAGAGGGACCCTTCGTGGTCCCGACTCACGCGTCGAGTTCGCGGACCACCTTGGCCGGGACGCCGGCGACCACGCAGTGGGCCGGAACGTCACGCGTCACCACTGCGCCGGCGGCCACCACCACCCCGTCGCCGATCGTGACGCCCGGCAGCACGGTCCCGTTGCCGCCCAGCCACACGTCGTCACCGATGGTGACGGGGGTGGCCTGGGCCATCATCGCCGCACGACCGGAGCGACTCAGCGGGTGACCCACCGTGCTGATGAGACAGTTGGGTCCGATCATGACCCGGTCCCCGGTCCGCACCTCGGCGATGTCGAGAATGGTCACGCTGAAGTTCGTGAGAAACCCGTCCCCCACATGAATGTTCGCACCGTCATCGCAGTGGAAGGGTGACTGGAGCGAGAGATCGGCCCCGGCGGAGCCCAGAAGAGCTCGTGCCAGCCGGTCACGCTCGGCGTGATCCGTCGGGTCGGCCTCGTTGAACGCCCGGCAGGCGACCACCGCACGCTCCTTGCGAGCGGCCACCTCGGCGTCGAGGAAGTGGTAGGGCAGGCCAGCGGCCTGCTTCTGCAGTTCTGTCATGGCCGTCCCCTTGTCGGAAGCGGACGTCGCCGGAGTCACGTCGGTCATGCCCTCATTCCACCACGAACCTCTTCAGGGGGTCCTGTCGGCATCTGCCTCCGCCGGCCGGCGCGTCCTAGCCTGACAACACGACGGCAGTGGGACCGGATCGTGTTCATGCAGACCAACCGTGAGGACGGGGCGAGTGCTGCGTACTCTTCCTCTCAGAGGGCGAGGAAGTCGCGGAGCCACAGATCCACGTCATGCATCGTCTCGTCATCGGCGACGCCCATAACGCCGACGATGCGGTCGCGCGTGAGGGTCCGGGGCTGCTCGGTTATCGCGAAGGAGGATCGACGCAGTCCCAGTTCCTGCCCCTTCAGCAGCACATGGTTGGGCCACCCCCTGTCCGCAGTCGTGACCGGGACGATGATGGCGAGTGTGTCCGCCCGCGCCAAGTAGGCATCACTCGCGATGACCAGTGCGGGACGGCGTCCGGCTTGCTCGCGCCCCCTCGGGGGTTCGAACTCCGCCCAGACGACGTGTCCTCGGCGAAGCTCAGTCGCCATCATCAACCACAGATCCTGCGCGGTCCCACGCGTGGAACTCCGTCCAGTAGTCCTCCCCCGCGCCCCGCGCGGCGCGACCGAAGGCGTCCATGCGCAGGCGGCGCTCATCCGCGTCAAGCAGATCGCCGATAAGCGTCGAGGCACTCACCTGACGTTCGCGCGCGCGCCTGTTGACGCGGTCTCGTACCTCGTTTGAGACCTTGATGCTCGTATTGGCCATCATCGAAGTACACCGTTCAGTGGACAATTTGGTGGACGCGCGCGGGGCGCCTCGCCGTCGCGGTTGGCAGCCCTTGGGCCCGGTGTCGCAACCGGCAAGGATGGACCCATGCCATCACCGGAGAAGTCGGACCGCCCCTACGACATCGTGCTTCTCGGCGCCACAGGGTTCGCGGGTGGACTCACCGCGGATTACCTCGCCGGCGCGATGCCCGCCGAGGGTCGCTGGGCGCTCGCGGGCCGCAACGCCCCGAAGCTCGCCGCCGTGCGCGACCGGCTCGGCACCCAGCATCCCGGGCGCGAGGCCCCCGGCGTGCTCCACGCCGACGTCAACGACCCGGCGTCCCTGCGCGCTCTCGCCGAACAGACCCGGGTCGTGATCACCACCGTCGGGCCCTACCTTGAGCACGGCGAACCGCTCGTCGCCGCGTGCGCCGCGGCCGGAACCGACTACGTCGACCTCACCGGCGAGCCCGAGTTCGTCGACCGGATGTTCCTCGCCCACCACGACAGGGCCACGGCCACGGGCGCGCGCCTCGTCCACGCCTGCGGCTTCGACTCGATCCCCCACGACCTCGGCGTGTTGTTCACCGTCCGGCAACTCCCCCACGACGTACCGCTCACCGTGCGCGGCGTGGTCCGCAGCAACGCGAAGATCTCGGGTGGCACCTTGCACTCAGCCGTCGGTCAGATCGCTCGCCTTCGCAGCCTGGCCGCCGCAGCCCGGGAACGCCGCCGGCGCGAGGCGTCCGGGCTCGACGCCGCGCGCATCGCCGCGCTCCCCCGCCGCGACGCCCTGCTCGGCTACTGGCTGCTGCCCCTCCCCGGGATCGACGCCCAGATCGTCGCGCGATCCGCACGCGCCCGCGCCGAGTACGGACCCCGGTTCACCTACGGCCACTACATGGGTTTCCGGCGCCTGCGGACGGCCGTCGGCGCGGCCGTGGGTGCGGTCGGCTTCGCGATCGCCGCCCAGATTCCGCTGCTTCGCCGGCGGCTCATCGCGCGCATTCCCGCCGGCGAGGGTCCGTCCGAAGAGCGTCGGCGGAAGAGCTGGTTCACCGTCGATTTCGTCGGTGAGGGCGGCGGCCAGCGGGTGCATACCCGGGTGTCCGGCGGTGATCCCGGCTACACCGAGACTGCCACCATGCTCGCGGAATCGGCACTCAGCCTCGCGTTCGACGACAACCCGAAGACCGCCGGTCAGGTCACCACCGCAGCCGCCATGGGCGATCACCTGGTCGACCGCCTGCAGGCGGCGGGCATCCGGTTCACGACGGTGAGCTCGTAGCGTTTCACTGGAAACATTGGGCGAGTAGACGGGCTCGATGTTTCCAGTGAGTCCCGCAGCGCCCGACCCAGCCCCCGACCCGGCCCCACCATGGCGCGGCCGGTCGGCTACATTGCCGCCATGGTCACCGCACGCCCCACCTTCGACGAGCTCGGCATCGCGACGGCACACCTGTGGTCGACGCGCAGCGCGGACGCCAAGGTGCGGGTCGGTGCGTGCCTGCTCGACCACTTCCACCGCGTCGTCGGCGTCGGCTACAACGGTCGCGCCGCCGGTGAGCCCAACGAGCGCGAGTCGCTCGAACAGGGCCACAGCGGCTACATCCACGCCGAGGTGAACGCCCTGCTGGCCGCGAACTGGAACGGCGAGGCCCACACCCTCTACGTCACTCACGAGCCGTGCGCGACGTGCGCCCGCCTCATCGTGAACAGCCGTCGCGTGCGGCGCGTGGTGTACGAGGAGGCCTACAGAGAGGCCGCCCGCATCGCGGCCGGACTGCCCTCGGGCGCAGGGATCCTCGCCTCGGCCGACCTTCTCGTCGAGCGCTGGGACGCCCTGGCGGGCAGAATCCACGAGTGAGTTCGCGCTCACCCGCTCCCCTGCGCACGTGGGAGAGCCAGATCGGGGCAGAGCGCAGCAGGGCCCCGGGGATACTCCCCCGGGGCCCTGCCCGCAATGAGTGGGATGTGTGGGATCAGACCTCGTCCTGGCGGACCTCACGCTCGGTGACCCGCGACCCCGGCTGGCCCCCGCGCACCTCACCGGCGGTGCCCTGAACGTTCGTGCGCTCCGTTGTCACGTGGGAGCGCGGCCTGCCGAGGAACAGGCCGAGGACGAGCCAGATGACCGCGGCGACGAGCAGGATGAGCCCGATCATCCTGGTGTCGACGCCCTGGATCATCTCGGACATCGCGAAGTACAAGATGGCCCCGATCACGCCCAGGGCGATCGGACCACCGATGTTTACAGCGCGCATAGCTCTGCCTTTCGGGTGTGAGGTCCCGGCGACCTCTGCTTGCCACATGCTAACCGGGGAGGCCCGATCCTCCACGCGGCGCGCCCGGTGAGCCCGCTGGTCAGGCCCGCATCAGGGCCGCGGGGAGACCTGCGCTGCAATTCATCACGGATCCAACGTCCGCCGAGGGCCCTCCCAGGGCACGGATCGGCGATCCGGCGCTGAAGGTCTCGGACGCCCCCGGGCCCCGCCCCGCTCGGGACGTACCCAACGCGTGAAGCGGTGAATCTGCTCCCCGCCGGAGACCCGCTCAAGTGAAAACCGAAAAACTGATGACTGATGAACATTGAGTCCGACACCAACCGAGTCGTACCTTAGTGCCATGGAGACCAAGGGCACCCGCGCACAGCGGATCGGCGTGGAGAACACGTCGTTCATCGTTGCGGCCGTCGTGGTGGCCGTCTTCGGGCTCGTCACGGTCGCCCTCGGCAACCAGGCGGGCCTCCCGTTGCTCGTCGCGGGGCTGACCGGATTCGTGCTGCACCGCTCCGTGCTGAAGGGGCCCGCGCGACTGCCGTGAGTTCGTGCTGACGCCGGGCGGCCGAATCCCCCCTCGGCCGCCCGGCGTCATCTCGATCCCATGTCAGTCGCGTGGGGCTCAGCTCTGGAGCCCCGACTCCACCTCCGTGCGGAGCGAGGCGACGGCGTCCGCGATGGATGCCCGATCGAACAGCACGTCCTGGCTCTTGCGCAGCAGGATCTGCTGGAAGGTGCTGCCGCCGACCGGGGTGATGCCGCCGGCGTCCACCACCTCGGACTCGATCGAATCGAGGAATGCCGCCACCTTCTTGTCCGAGGCGGGCAGATCCGCCGCGATTGCCTCGCGGCAGGCCAGGTTCGGCGGCAGGCCGCGCTCGGCGGTGAGGATCTTCGCGCAGTCGGGCGAGTTCGCGAGCCAGTCGACGAAGGCGGCGGCCGCCGCCGGGTTCTCGGTACGGGAGGAGGCCGACCAGTACATGGACGCCTTGTACCAGAGCCAGCCGTCGACCGAACCGTCGACGCTCGGCGGACGCAGCAGCGCCATGTCGACCCCGGAGGCATTGTCGAGGGCCTTGATCTGGTTCGACCACAGGTAGGTCATGGCGACCCGTCCCGTGGCGATGGCCGTCTGGTCCATGGGCTTGGCGTCCTCCTCGGCCAACTCTGCCGGGGACTGGATGGAGCCGGCGGCCTGCATGTCCATGAGCATCTGCCAGAAGTCCTCCAGCATCGCAGGCTCCCAGCCCATCGTGCCGTCGGGCGTCCACTGCTGGCCGCCGCGCTGGCGCACGTACGCCTTGAACAGGCCGTCCTGGCTGAAGAGGTTGCCGGCGCCATAGAGGTTGGGCTGCCCGAGCTTGGACGTGAGCTCTGCCGAGAGCTCCATGAACTGCGGCCACGTCCACGTGGTGTCGTCGGGCAGCTCGACACCCGCCTGCTCGAAGAGCTGCGGGTTCGCCACCAGCACGGGCGCGTTGACGCCGGCGTTGATGCCCAGCAGTCCGTTGGACAGGCGTCCGGTGTCTGCCGTCCCGGCCGCGAAGCCGGAGACGTCCACGCCGGCTGCCTCGAGGTCCAGCAGTCCACCGCGCTGGCCGTACTCGGCGAGGTACTTCTCGTCCATCTGGATGATGTCGGGGGCGTCGCTGGCCGCGAACTGCGTGGCCAACTTGTCCCAGTAGCCGCTCCACTCGCCCGGCTCGGGAGCGATCGTCACCCCGCTGTGGGCCGATCGGTAGGCCTCGATGGCCTGGTTGGTGAGCTGGTTGCGGGTGTCGTTGCCCCACCAGCAAAAGCGCAGCGACGCGCTCTCCGCATCGCCGCTGGTCGGGCTCGCTCCGCCCTGCCCGCACCCGGTGAGCCAGAGGGCAGCGCCCGCGCCCGCGCCCAGACCAAGGAACGTTCGCCTGTCCATGTCGTACTCCTATTGTCCAGTGGTGTCCGGGGTACGCCTTCGACCCCGCCGCCATGCTAGGGGCCGCGACCGCGCGGGGAACAGCACGGCAGGATCACGGCACCATGACGGCGGGGCGCGGCGTCCCAACCCATGAGGCGCGTCACCGGGATGAAACGTGGGCGGGCTAGCGTTGAGGCACTGATTCCCAGCGCGCCCGCGCGCGATCCGCCGTCCGATTCCCACGCCACCCATCGACAGGAGCCCCATGACCGACCAGCGCGGCACCGACGTCAACGTCCACATCGAGGCGCTCGCCCAGACGCCCGCAGAGCTCGTCTTCTCCGTCGCGGTGGCCCACGGCCCGGTCGTGACCGACGAGATCATGGCCCTGACGGTGGGCGGCGAACCCATCGACCTCACCGAGGTGGCCGCCCCGGATGGCGGACGCCTGCACGTGGCCAGGATTCCGGCTGGGCCGATCACCTTCGACTACCGCGCCACCACCGACGGCTCGGCCTCGGCGGAGCCCGTGTCGGGGATCGACGAGATCGAGTTCCGTCGGCCGTCGCGCTACGCGGAGTCCGACAAGTTGGGCATCATCGCGTCCAAGCGCTTCGCCGGGCTCGAGGGCCAGGAGCAGATCAACGCGATCGCCGACTGGGTGCACGACAACCTGTTCTACGTCTCCGGCAGCAGCGCCCCCACGGACGGGGCCGTCGACACCTATCTGGCCCAGCAGGGCGTCTGCCGCGACTTCGCCCACCTCACGATCGCGATGTTGCGAGCGTGCGGCTTCCCGGCCCGACTCGTGGCCGTGTACGCGCCGGGTTTGGATCCCATGGACTTCCACGCCGTCGCCGAGGTCGCCCATGAGGGTCGCTGGCAGGTCGTGGACGCCACCCGCATGGCCCCCCGCCAGTCGCTGGTGCGCATCGTCAATGGTCGCGACGCCTCCGACACGGCGTTCCTCACGGTCCAGTCCGGCCAGGTGGAGTTTGGCGACGTTCAGGTCATGTGCGTGCGCCACGAGGGTCTGCCCACCGAGGATCCGGAGGCGGTCGTCCATTTGGGCTCGACCGCACCCTGACGACCGAACGTCGGCGCAACGAGCGGTTTTCTGTTCGTTTATTGGTTGAGTTGGCTCAACCAATTCAATTTTGACTTCTGGCGTTACTTTCTCGTAACGCTATCTTTCCCTGGAACAAGCGGGTAACGTCCTCCCCACGCACGGCGATGAGAGCGCTCTCATCAGTGATCGCCACGGGCCGGTGCCCCCCCTGCGGGGAGCATTCGGCGACGGTCGCAGCCGTGGGTATCCCCCACCCGCGAACCGAGAGGACTCGCACCCATGTTCCGTTCCCTCCCCGCCCGACGGGTCGCCGCCGGCGTCGCCGCCATCGGGCTGACGCTCGGCCTGCTGGCCGGCTCCCCGCCCCTCGCCCCGGCGTCCGCCGCCGAGCCCGCCACCGCACTGCCTGTGGCACCGACGCTCTACCGCTCGGCCGGCGCGCCGCGCGCCGTCCGGTCCGCCGCGCGCTCCGCCAGCTC
>JAKDIK010000179.1 GCA_030450535.1 Propionibacteriaceae bacterium | reverse complement strand
GGCCGCCACGACCTGTTCGACGGGCGAGCATGGGTGCTGACCCCGACCGAGGAGCCCGACCCGTGCCACCCAGCGTGAGAACCCGCCGAAATGCCACCCTGCCCACCGTCGTGGCGGTGGCGATCCTGGTGGCGGCCTTCGTCATCTACGCGGGCATCTGGAGCGAGAAGCTCTGGTTCGACTCGACCGGCTTCACGCAGGTCTTCACGACCCAGCTGATCACCCAGGTCGTCCTGTTCGTCATCGCGACGGTGCTCATGGGCGGTGCCGTGCTCGGCAACATGTACCTGGCCTACCGGCTGCGGCCGACCCACCGCCGGACCGGCAACTCGGCCGTCCTCGACCGCTACCGTGAGCTCCTCGAGCAGAACGTGACCATGACGATGGTCGTGCCGGCGGTGCTGTTCGGCGGCATGGCGGGCCTGAGCGCCGCCACCCAGGCGCTGCCCGTGCTCGCGTGGTTGAACCGGCAGCCGGCGGGGATCACCGAGCCCACCTTCGGCCTCGACGTCTCCTTCTACATGCTGGAGTACCCGATCTGGCGCTTGGGCGCCTCGCTGCTCATGAGCGCCCTGCTGTTCGGGCTCGTGGCCGCGGCGGCCGTCCACTTCGCCGTCGGCAACCTCACGGCCAGCCGCCTCAACGCCCCGCTGAGCAAGGGCGCGGCGTCCACGCACCTGTCCCTGCTCGCCGCGGGTGTCCTGGCCGTGTACGGCGTGCAGAACCTGCTGGACCGCTACGGGCTGCTGTTGGACGCCGGCACCCTGTTCACCGGCCTGCACTACACGGACGGGCACGCCCGGCTGACGGCCAAGCTCGTCGTGGCCATCATCTCGTTCCTCGTCGCGGCCCTGTTCGTGCTGAACGCCTTCTGGCACCGCGCGATCCTGCCGCTGGCGGGCGTGGTGCTCATGCTCGTCTCGGGGCTCATCCTGTCGCTGATCTACCCCATGGTCGTCCAGGGTCTGCAGGTGCGCCCGAACGAGGCGGATCTCGAACTGCCCTACATCAACGACCACATGGCGGCCACGAAGACGGCCTACGGGGTCGGCGAGGCCGAGATCACCGAGTACGAGGCCGTCACGCAGGTTCGCCCCGGCCAGCTGGCCGCCGACGCCGCGGCGCTGCCGGGCATCCGGCTGATGGATCCCAACGTCGTCGCCCCGACGTTCGAGCAGCTGCAGCAGGTGCGCGGCTACTACACGTTCCCCGACATGCTGGACGTCGACCGCTACACGATCGACGACCAGGAGACCGACGTCGTCATCGCGGCCCGCGAGATCAACCCCAACAACATCCCCGACCCGAACTGGAACAACATCCACACCGTGTACACGCATGGCCACGGGTTCGTGTCCGCCTACGGCAACCGCAGACAGTCCAACGGTGAGCCTGTCTGGATCACCCGCGACATCCCGCCCGCCGGAGCGATCGAGGAGGAGCAGTCCCGGGTCTACTTCGGGGAACAGTCGTCGAACTTCGCCATCGTCGGGCGCCTGCCGGAGCAGGATCCGATCGAGCTCGACACCCCGGGCGGCGCCCAGGGCGGTGGGGAGCAGTACAACCAGTACGACGGCCTCGGCGGCGTCGAAATGGGCGACTTCTGGCGTCGCATGGTTTTCGCCACCCGCATGGCCGACGTCAACATCCTGTTGAGCGATCGCGTCAATGCCAACTCGCGCATCCTGTTCGACCGGACGCCGCGCGAGCGCGTCCAGAAGGTCGCGCCGTGGCTGACGGTGGACAGCAACCTCTACCCGGCCATCGTGGACGGCCGCCTGGTCTGGGTCGCGGACGCCTACACCACGTCGGGCACCTATCCGAACAGCCAGCGGGTCTCGCTGCAGCGCGCGACGACCGACACCCAGACGACGGCGCTCGTCGCCCAGCTCGACACGCCGATCAACTACATGCGCAACTCGGTCAAGGCCGTCGTGGACGCCTACGACGGCACCGTCGACCTGTACGCGTGGGACGAGTCCGACCCGCTGCTGCGCACCTACGAGCAGGTCTTCCCGGGCACCATCAAGCCGCGGTCGGACATTTCGGAGGATCTGCTGACCCACCTGCGCTACCCCGAGGACCTGTTCAAGGTGCAGCGCGAGATCCTGAGCCGCTACCACGTCACGGAACCGCGGGTCTGGTACAACTCGACCGACGTGTGGGAGATCCCTGTCGACCCGGTGCAGACGTCCGACAACGAGCGCGAGCCGACCTATTACCTGTCGATCCGCTGGCCCGGTGACGAGCAGCCGATCTTCAGCCAGACCGCCGTCTTTGTGCCGCGCGGTCGCCAGAACCTCGCCTCGTACCTGGCGGTGAACGCCGATGCCGCCCACGCCGACTACGGCCAGCTCCGCATCCTGCGCATGTCGGACACCCAGCAGATCGACGGGCCCGGCCAGACGCAGAACGCGATCACCCAGAACCCGGCAGTCGCCGAACGCCTGCTGCCCTACACGCGGGGCGGTTCGGCGGCCGTCCGCTTCGGCAACCTGCTGACCCTGCCGATGGGCAATGGTCTGTTGTACGTCGAGCCGATCTACACCGAGCGCACCGGATCGGTGGGCGCCTACCCGGCCCTCACCTTCGTGGTGGTCCGCTTCGGGGAGCACGTGGGCATCGGCAGCACGCTGCAGGAGGCGCTGGATGCGGTCTTCGGCGGGGACGCCGGCGCCGACACCGGTGAACTCCCCGTGCCGGGCAGCGCGGGGGGCACGGTGGTCGAGGGTGACACGCCGGTCGACACCACCACCCCCGGCACCACGCCGGCGGCGCCCACGGGCACCGTCAACGAGGCGGCAGCGGTCGAGGCGCTGCAGCGTGCGGAGACCGCGTTCACCGAGGCGGACGCCGCCCTCCGCGACGGCGACCTGGCCACCTACCAGCGGCGGACCGAGGACGCGAAGGCGGCACTGGAGGAGGCGCTGCGGTCGATGGGCCGGTAGGCGCGCAGGCGACGCGGCGTCGGGCACCCGCCCCGACGCCGCGTCGCGCGCGTCAGGCCGAATCCGTTCCGAGAATGACGGGTTCCCAACCGGCGGCCCGCACCTGGGGTGCCAATGCGCCGGCGTCCCCGACGATCACGAGGGTGCCCGCGTCGGGGCGGACCAATTCCCGGGCGGCCTCCGTCGCGGTCTGAGGGGTGACGCGCCGCCACTGCTCGGTCTGAACGTCGATGAAATCGGGCCCCAGGCCGGCGCCGAGCAGCGCCACGACGGCGTCCGTCAGTCCGGCGGCGGTCGCGTAGCGCAGGGGCGTCACGCCGATGAGGTAATCGCGGGCGCGGACGATCTCCGCCTCGGTGAGGGGCCGCTCGGACACGTCGAGCTCCGCCGGCATGAGCTCCAGTGCCGCGCCGACCACCTCGGTGCGGAACGAGCCGTAGGTGGACGTGATGCCGCCGTCTCGGAGCGGCGAGGTGACCAGGCCCGCCCCGTAGGTGTAGCCCCGCTCCTCGCGCAGCACCCGGTTGAGTCGGCTGAGGTACGCACCGCCCAGCGCGTGGGTCGCGAGTTGCAGCCCGAACCACCGGGGATCGGTCCGGTCGACGGTGAACCAACCCCAGCGGATGTCGGCCTGCACCGAACCCGGCCGGTCGAGCAGGTGCGCCACACCCGGCCGACCCGTCAGCGTCTCGTGCTCACCCTGCCGTTGGGCGGGATTCTGCCAGGGTTCGAAGGCGTCGATAAGCGCTTCGAGTCCGTCGTCGGGAAAGTCGCCGGCCACCACGAGCGTGGCGCCTTCGGGGCCGTACCAGCGCGCGTGGAAGGCGCGGGCGTCCGCCCCCGTGATCGCCGCGACCGTGTCGCTCTCGCCGCCAGCCAGGCGCTGGGCGCGGTGGCGCGGCCAGAGCAGCGCGTGCCGCAGGCCGAGGTTGGCGCGGTCGGACGCCGAGGCCATCAGCTGGTCCAGGCGCGCGAGCCTCAGTCGGCGGCTGCGGTCGATGTCGTCGTCGAGCAACTGCGGGGCGGCGACCGCCTCGGCGAACAGGGGTGCCGCCTGGGCGAGGCGGGCGCCGGGCACGTCCAGGTGGACGACCGTGTGCGTGTGGGTGGCGCTCGCCTCGATGACGGCGCCGCAGGCCTCGACCGCGTCCGCGAAGCCGGTGCCCGGATGCGCGGCGGTGCCCTGATCGAGGGTCGCGGCCACCACCGACGCCACCCCCTCGCGCCCGGACGGCTCGCCGGTGAGCGGCAGGTCGAGGACGAGTGCGGCCGACACCACGTACTGCCCGGGCCGGTCGTAGACCAGGAGTGTCAATCCGTTGGTGAGCGTGAGCGTGCGGGCCGGGGGAAAGGTCCACCGGTGCGGCCGGCGTATGCGCGGGCGTCCCACCATCAGGACACACCTCCCAGGGGACCGCGGTGGTATTCGAGGACCGCGCGCTGATCGCTGCGCAGGAACCTGCGGGCGGCGTCGCGGACCTCATCGGGCCCGAGCGAGCACACCTCGGCGATGCGGCGGTTGACCCGCTCGGGATCGCCGAACTGCGTGGTGCTCGCGCCGATGAGGTCGGCGCGCGCCTCGACGCGGCAGCAGTCGGTGAGCCAGGCGCGCTCGAACTGCACCTGGACGCGCTCGAGTTCCGCGGCCGTGGGCCCCTCGTCGCACAGCCGGTCGACCTCGTCGCAGAAGGACGCCTCGATGGCGGCGAGGTCGGCCTCCTCCAACGCGCGCGCGAGAGCGAAACCCAGCGAGTTGCCCCAGGCGAGGCCGATGACGCCGGAGCCCGCGGTCGAGCACGTCCGGTCGGTGAGGACGAGACGCCGGTGCAGGCGCGAGGTCTCCGACCCTCCGAGCACCTCGAGCGCGAGGTCGATGGCGTCCGCGTCCTCCGAGCAGAGCGCCGGCGTCCGCCACGAGACGTAGAGGGTGGACGCGGGAACCGGCGCGCTCGTGCGGGCCCGAGGGACGCCGCCATGCGGGCTGAGCGGTTCGGGGACGGCGCGCGGCGGCATGGCCCGGGCGGGCAGGTCACCGAAGCAGGCCCGGGCACGGGCGAAGCCGTCGGCAGGCTCGATGTCGCCGACCAGCGTCAGCACGGCGTTGCCGGGGGTGTACCAGGTGGTGAAGAAGTCCCGGGCGTCGGCCAGCGACGCCGCGTCGAGGTCGGCCATCGAGCCGATGACGGTGTGGCCGTAGGGGTGGTCGCCGCCGAAGTTCAGGGCGAGCAGGTGCTCGATCAGGTCGCCGTAGGGGGCGTTGTCGTAGCGCTGACGCTTCTCCTCCTGGACGACATCGCGCTGGTTGTCGAGGTTCTCCTGCGTCAGGGCTGGCAGGAGGCGTCCCATGCGGTCGGCTTCGAGCCACAGGGCGACGTCGAGCACGCCGGTGGGCACCGTCTCGAAGTAGTTCGTGCGGTCGAACCACGTGGTGGCGTTGCAGGTGGCGCCGGCCGTCTGCAGGACGTTGAGGTGCTCACCGCTCTTCACATGCTCGGAGCCCTGAAACATCACGTGCTCGAACAGGTGGGCCAGCCCCGTCCGGCCCGGCTGCTCATCGCGTGAGCCGACGCCGTACCACAGGTTCACCGCGACGACGGGGGTGGCGTGGTCGGGGCTCACCACCACGCGCAGGCCATTGGGCAGGGTGGTCGAGTGGATCGGGTACTCCAGTCGTCCGGTCGAACTCACCCGCTCATCCAATCACACCCGCTCGCGCTCCATCGCGGTGGCGGCGCAGGTCAGGGCGTGGGACGGCGCAGGGGCGGAGCGAGCGCCAGCAGGAGGCCGGCGATGACGATGCCGCCACTCAGGACGGGCATCAGGGGCGAGTTCGCGAGTTGATCGGAAAGCGAGCCCGAGCCACTGCCGGGTGGGGTCGGCAGGCCGGGCGTCTGTGCCTGGGTCGGGGCGGTGGAGGCCGTGGGTGCCGGCT
>JAKDIK010000178.1 GCA_030450535.1 Propionibacteriaceae bacterium | reverse complement strand
CGGCGATGCTGGGGCGGTCGACGCGCGAGCTGGCCGCCGAGCGCGGCGAGGGGTATGACCGCGAGCTGATCCACCGCGACGCCCTCGTCCTGCGCAAGAAGCTGCGGGGCTGAGCGCTGCTCATCGGGGGAATGAGATCACCCGCACACCCGCGCGCCGGGCGGCCTCGGCGAGCGCCTCGTCCCGCGTGGCCAACGGTGAGCCGGACTCCATCGCGGTGAGCAGGTACGTCGCGTCGTAGGCCGTCAGCCGGTGCTCGCGCGCCACGCTGGCCAGGTGCGACATCGGTGGATCCGACTCGGTCAGCTCCACCGGCAACCCGTCGAGCAGCGCGATGCCGCGCTCCACGTCCGAGGGCGTGATGCGGTCGCGGCGTTCTGCCATGAGGAGTGCGTTGACGACTTCTTGGGTCCACAGCGGTGGGACGAGAACGCCGTTGGCCCGGATCTCCTCCAGCAGCTGCCTCGCCTCACGGCGATCCATCTCGTCCAGGATCACCGCCAAGGCGGCCGACGCATCAAGCACCAGCATCAGTACTTACGTCCCGCTTCAATGGCGTCCTTGATTCCCATCCCCAGGTTCTTGCCGACGCGGAACTCGAGGATCTCCTCGACGATGTCCCGCCGCGGTGTGGCGCCGCGCACGGGCAGGAGGCGGGCGACCGGGCGTCCGTGTTTGGTGATGACGTAGGTCTGTCCTTCTGCCACCTCATCGAGGAGGCGGGGCAGGTGCGTCTTCGCCTCGTAACTCCCGATGGTCTGAGTCATGAGGCCAGACTAGTTCCAGACCGGTCTTGGCGCAAGCGTGGCCGGCGGACGGCGTCCGCCCTCACCCGCCCCGCGCCGTAGGCTGGCCGCCATGAGTTTCAGCGACCAAGCTGTCGCCGCCAAGGACGCTGCCCGCGTGCTGGTGACCGCTTCCCGGGCCACCAAGGACGCGGCCCTGGCGGCGATGGCCGATGCCCTCCTCGCGGCCCAGGACGCGGTCCTGACCGCCAACGCCGCCGACATCGCGCGCGCCGAGGCGTCCGGCACGCCCGCGTCCCTGATCGACCGCCTGCGCCTCACGCCCGAACGCGTGGCCGGCATGGCCGACGGGCTGCGCCAGCTCGCCGGGCTTGCCGATCCGGTCGGCGACGTCGTCCGCGGCTGGACCAACGCCAACGGCGTCACCGTGCGCCAGGTGCGCGTGCCGTTCGGCGTCGTCGGCATCATCTACGAGGCTCGGCCCAACGTGACCGCGGACGCCGGCGGCATCTGCCTCAAGTCCGGCAACGCGGCGCTGCTGCGGGGCTCGAGCTCGGCGCTCGAATCCAACCGGGCGATCATCGCCGCGCTGCGCGAGGGGGTCGAGACGGCCGGCCTGCCGGCGGACGCCGTCCAGCTCGTGGAGGGCGGCCGCGAGGTCACCGCCGAGATGATGGGGGCCCGGGGGCTCGTCGACGTGCTCATCCCGCGCGGCGGTGCAGGCCTCATCAACGCCGTCGTCGAGGGGTCGAAGGTTCCCGTGATCGAGACGGGCACGGGCAACTGCCACCTGTATGTGGACGCCTCGGCCGATCAAGCCGTGGCGCTCGAAATCCTGCTCAACGCCAAGACCCAGCGCCCCAGCGTCTGCAACGCGTTGGAGACCCTCCTCGTGCACGCGGACGCCGCCCCCACCTTCCTGCCGCGCGCGCTCGCCGCGCTGGCGGACGCCGGCGTCACCGTCCACGGGACGCCCGAGGTGGCCGCCCACTCCGACGCCGTTGTGCCCGCCACCGAGGACGAGTTCGACGACGAGTACCTCAGCCTCGACCTGGCCTGCGCGGTCGTCTCGGACTTGGACGCCGCTCTCACCCACATCCGCCAGCACAGCACGGGCCACTCCGAGACGATCGTCACCGCCGACCTTGCCAACGCCGAGCGCTTCACCGCCGAGGTGGACGCCGCCGCGGTGTTGGTCAACGCGTCCAGCCGTTTCGTGGACGGCGGGGAGTTCGGCTTCGGTGCCGAGATCGGCATCTCGACGCAGAAGCTCCACGCGCGCGGTCCCATGGCGCTGCCGGAGATGACGTCGACGAAGTACATCCTGACGGGCTCGGGGCAGACGCGGGGGTAGCCTCCGAGGCGAACTCATCGGCACATTCATGCTTGAGGCAGAAGAGGATCAGGTGACGGACGAGACGACGATCATCGAGCTGTCGGAGAACAAGTGGCGCTGGATGGCCGAGCGCGATGTCGAGGCGCTCGACGGGCTGTTCGACGAGCGCGCGCGTTTCGTGCACATGGGCGCGACGATGACGCGGCAGCAGGAGCTGGACGTGATCCGCGAGGGGCACATCGAGTACCGCGAGACCACCGTCCACGAGCGGTCGGTGCCGTTCCTGAGCGAGTCGACGGCGATCATGCTGACCCGGCTCGACCTGGTGGCTGTCGTCGGCGGCAACGAGGTGACCAACCCTTTCATGGTGACTGAGGTGTTCGTGCACGAGGACGGATGGAAGCTCGCCTCGATGTCGTTCACGCGGCTGCTGACGCCGCAGTGAGGCTGCGCCGGACCTCGGCTGCGATCGGCCCCGAACAGTGACCACGCCGCGCGCCGGCGTCCGAACGCTCGGACGCGCCAACCGGTAAGCTCCCGCGCATGACGCTGCTGGAGACTGCGGCCCACGCGGCCGACCACACCGGTTCGATCATCATCGGGGCCGTCGCGTTCGGCCTGCTGCTGATGTTGCTCGGCATCACCGTGCTCTTCGGATCGGGACGGCCCCACACGATCTCGAAGTGAACCCCCGGCTCGCCGCGGGCGAGAATCAGACGACGTGGCGCCTCGGCGTCATGGGTGGCACGTTCGACCCCATCCACCACGGCCACCTCGTGGCCGCCTCGGAGGTGCAGGCGCGGTTTGGGCTCGACGAGGTCGTGTTCGTCCCCACCGGACGGCCGTGGCAGAAGGCGGACAAGAAGGTCTCCGCCGCCGAGGACCGGTATCTCATGACCGTCATCGCGACGGCGTCCAATCCGCGTTTCTCGGTGAGCCGCGTCGACATCGACCGCCCCGGCGACACCTACACCGTCGACACCCTGCGCGACCTGCGCCGCGTGCGTGGCCCCGAGACCGAGCTGTTCTTCATCACCGGTGCGGACGCCCTCAGCCAGATCCTCACGTGGCGCGGCTCCGCCGAGCTGTTCGATCTCGCGCACTTCGTCGGGGTGTCGCGTCCGGGCGTCGACCTTGAACAGAAGGACATCTCACACCTGCCGGCCGACAAGGTGACCCTGCTGGAGGTGCCCGCCATGGCGATCAGCTCGACCGCGTGCCGTGAGCGGCGGGCGGTGGGCGAGCCGATCTGGTATCTGGTGCCGGACGGTATCGTGCAGTACATCACCAAGCGCGGGCTCTACCGCGAGAACCAGACGTAGATCCACAAGGAGTTTCATGGCGGCGACCGAAGACGCCCTCGACCTCACGCGCATCGCCGCCCAGGCCGCGTCCGACAAACTGGCCCGCGACGTCGTCGCGTTCGACGTCACCGAACGGCTCGCCCTCACCGACGTGTTTCTCATCGCGACGGCGAACAACGAGCGGCAGGTCGCGGGCGTGGTGGACGGCATCGAGGAGGCGCTGTTCAAGGCTGGCACGAAGGCGATCCGCCGCGAGGGCACGAGCGAGGCCCGCTGGGTGCTGCTTGATTTCGGCGATCTCATCGTCCATGTGCAGCACGCCGAGGAGCGTGAGCTGTACTCGCTGGAGCGGCTGTGGCGCGACTGCCCGACCGTCGAGCTCGAGCTGGACGCCGCGTCGCTGCGATGAAGCGCCGCTGATGGACGCCCCGCGCACCCGGCTCGTGCTCGTGCGGCACGGCCAGACCGATTCCAACGCCTCCGGGCGCTTCCAGGGCCACCAGGACATTCCGCTCAACCGGGTGGGTCGCAAGCAGGCGGACGCCGTCGGCGACCGCGTGGCGGCCATGAAGCCGGCGCGCGTCGTGGCGTCCGATCTGGGGCGGGCCCAGGAGACCGCGCAGGCGATCGCCACCGCGTCCGGGCTTGTCGTCGAGACCGAGCCGCGCCTGCGCGAGATCAACGTCGGCTCGTGGTCGGGCCAGACGATCACGGCGATCGCCGAGGCGAACCCGTGGTTCCACGACGCGCTGGCCGCCGGCGAGGACTTCCGGCGTTCGGATACCGGCGAGACCGCCACGGAGGCGGGGGAGCGGGTCGCCGGCGTTCTGGCCGAGCTCGCGCAGCGGCATCCCGGCGAGACCACCGTCGTGGTCGGCCACGGGTTGAGCCTGCGGGTCGGGCTGGCGCTGGCCGCGGGGCTCGGCTTCTCCGGCTCGTTCGCCCTGGCGGGGCTCTGGAACTGCTCGTGGACGATCCTGGAGCCCGCCGACCGCTGGCGGATCGTGACCTACAACGCGGTGGTGTCGGCGCGAGAGTCCTGACGGGCCGGCTCGCGGTCGCCGGCCAGCTTGAGTCCGATGACCGCGACGACGATGCCGGCGAGCAGCGCGATGCGGATCGGGTCGGCGGGTTCGGCGCCGGTCGCCATGGCCCAGGTGACGGTGAGGGCCGCGCCGACGCCGGTCCAGACGGCGTAGGCCGTCCCGACGCCGATGTGGCGCAGCGCCCAGGCCAGCCCGAGCATGCTGAGGGTGACGAAGACGCCGAAGACGGCGACGGGTCCGGGGCGGGTGAGTCCGGCGGACGCCCCCAGCGCGGTGGCCCACACGGCCTCGCAGACGGCGCTGAGCAGCAGGATCAGCCACGGCACGTCAACTCACCACCTTGAGGCCCACGACGCAGCCGACGAGAAGCAGGAGCAGCAGCGCGCGGGCGACCGTGAGCTTCTCGATGCCCTGGGCGATGCCCACTCCGACGGTGAGCGTGGCGCCGATGCCGACCCACACGGCGTAGGCCGTGCCGGTGGGGATCTCGCGCATGGCATACGCCAGACCAGCCATCGAGACGGTCATGGCCACGAGAAAGACGAGGGTCGGACGCCAGCGGCGCAGCCCGCGCGACAGCGACAGCGCGACGGCCCAGACGGCCTCCAGGGCGCCGGAACCGATCAGGATGACCCAGGACATGATCGAGAATCCCTTCCGAGTCAGTCTTGTCCTGAGCGGGTACTGCTCCCTCGTCCGCGGGCCCGGGTGGGCCTCGCCGTCGAGGCTAGCAGCCCGGGTTGCTGCGGCAGGACGGTGGCGGCGTAGGCTGCCCCCGTGGTGCGCGAGGAATCCGGCGACGTGGTCGCCCTGCTGCGGCGCTGGGAGGCGTCCGGGGCCACCTGGCGTGTCGCCGACCTCACCTCGGACGCCGTCACCGTCGTCCTGCAGGCCTGCACGGGCGAGGAGATGGACCGCTTCGTCGTCCGCGCCGGGGACGCCGCCCGCGTGCTGGTGGAGGATGCAGAATCCCACGGCTGAGGCGATCGGCCGGGGGGCAGGCTGCGCTAGCTTGGCTCCCATGAGCATCCTGGAGCGCTGCCTGACGGGCGGATTCGTCGACTTCTCCGATCCGGAGTTCGCGCGGGAGATCGGCCGGCGGCAGCAGGAGACGATCCGGCTGTGCGCGGAACTGAACGGCTCCTACCATGCGCCCGACGAGGTGCGCGCGATCCTCGGCGCGATCACGGGCAAGGATGTGCCGGCGAGCGTGGAGGTGCTCACCCCTTTCAACTCCGACTTCGGCGCGCACCTGAGTCTCGGTGAGCGCGTCTTCATCAACATGGGCTGCATGTTCACCGACCTGGGCGGCATCGTGCTCGAGGACGACGTGCTCGTCGCGCCCGGGGTGAAGGTGCTGTCGGTGAACCACCCGACCGATCCGGCGACGCGACGCTCGGTCATGACGGCGGGCGTCCGCATCTGCCGCAACGCCTGGCTCGGGGCGGGGGCGACGATCTGCCCG
>JAKDIK010000403.1 GCA_030450535.1 Propionibacteriaceae bacterium | reverse complement strand
AGAACCGTCCGGACACTGCTCGGTTGTCAGAAAGTTGAGTGTCGGCGCGGCCCCGGACGTGAGCGCGGTCACGGACGTAGCCAATCGTCGACCTCCGCGCGCCAGACCAGCTTGTCGGTGTCGGACGCGAAGCTGGCATCGATCGATGAGCCCGCCAGGCCGGCGAGCTCGGCGTCGGTCAACCCGTGCACGTCCCGCGCGGCCGTGTACTGGTCGGTCAGCCGGGAGAGGAACAACAAGGGGTCGTCGGCCCCGAGCGCGACCTGCGCGCCGGCGTCCAGCAGCCGCCGCAGCGGTACGTCGGCGAGCGAGGGGTAGACGCCCAGGTGGACGTTCGAGGCCGGGCAGACCTCAAAGGCGACGCCCGCCGCGACGAGCTCGTCGAGCAGCGCCGGATCCTCCGACGCCCGCACCCCGTGGCCCAGTCGCGTCGGCTGGAGGTGGGTGAACACCTCGCGCACGTGGTCGGGGCCTCGCAGTTCGCCGCCGTGCGGCACCCCCGGCAGCCCGGCGCGCCGCGCGATGCGGAAGGCGCCGTCCCAGTCCGCCGTCGGTCCCTCCCACTCATCGTTGCTGAGCCCGAACGCGCACACCTCGCCCGGCCCCTGCCCGGCGTAGCGGGCCGCGAGCCGCGCCAGCGTGCGCGCGTCGAACGGGTGCCGGATGCGGGACGCCGCCACGATGACGCCCACCTGCACTCCGGTCGCCGCCGAGGCGGCCCTCGCCTCGTCGAGGATGATCTCCAGCGCGGGCTGCAGACCGCCCACCGAGGCGGCGTACGAGGTGGGATCGACCTGGATCTCCAGGCGTCGCGACCCTTCGGCCGCATCGTCACACGCCGCGGCCGCCACGACCGCGCGCAGGGCGTCCTCACCCTTGACGACGGCCCGGGCGATGTCGTAGAACCGCTGGAACCGGAACCAGCCCCGCTTGTCTGCCGGCACCTCGAGCGCGACCTCGTCGACGAGGGCGTCCGGCAGTTCGACGCCGCGCTCGGCGGCCAGGCGCAGCAGCGTCCGGGTGCTCATCGATCCGGTGAAGTGGAGGTGGAGGTGCGCCTTCGGCAGCCTGCTCACCTCGCGCATCCGACGATGCTACCGAGGCGACGCCGCGACAGGGCAGGATGGACAGGGCAGGATGGACGCATGACCCAGCAGATGCCCCCACAGATTTCGTTGTCCGACTTCATCGACCGCCACGCCGAGGGCGCCTACGTGGTCGACGTCCGCGAGGCCGACGAGTACGCCGGCGGTCACGTCCCCGGCGCGGTGTTCGCCCCGATGAGCAACATCACCCCGCACCTGCCGGAGATCCCCCGGGGGCGCGATGTGTACGTGATCTGCGCCGCCGGCAAGCGCAGCCTGGCCATGGCCGAGCTCATGACCGCCCACGGCATCCAGGCGATCTCGGTCGACGACGGCACGAACGGCTGGGTCGACGCAGGCCAGCCGGTCATCGAGGGTTCCCAGCCCGACTGAGCCCTACGCCGGCACGTCCCGGGACCGCGCATGAGCGTCCGCGGCCGTCACGACCGGGTGAACACCCGTGCCGCGCGCCAGCGGCACCGCCGTCACCACGCACGAGTCGTCGGACAGCTGCACGAGGGAGAACCCCGCGCCGGCGTCCTGACCGCGCAGGTCGGGGCTCACGCCGACCTCCTGGGTGTACACCAGCGAGGACGCCAGCGCCACGGGCACCCCGGCCAGCGTCCCGAAACCGGTCTGGTGAAAGTGGCCCGACAGGATCAGCCGGACGTCCGTGCCGCGCACCACGGCGGCCAGGTCGGCGGGGTTGCGCAGCGGCCACAGCAGCCGCGCCGCCGCCTGGGGCTGGGGGAGCGGGCAGTGGTGCACGACGACCACCGTGCCCGCCGGGGCCGGGGTGT
>JAKDIK010000177.1 GCA_030450535.1 Propionibacteriaceae bacterium | reverse complement strand
ACGATCGGCCCGGACGCGGTCCCACCCAGCCCGATCGTCTGGGACCGCATCGACTGAACCCCCAGCCACACCCCGGAAAGACAACCCATGAAGAAGTTCGTCCGCGTGCTCCTGGGCACGCTCGCGGTGATCGTCGCGTTCGTGCTCGTGATCGTCGCCGTCCGCTTCGTGAACGGACTGCGCTACCCCACCCCACCGGAGCTGGCGGGCAATCCGCAGGACCCGAGCATCTACCCGCTCGACCAACCCGGGCTGAGTATCGAGCGGGTTGAGGGCCACTACCTCAACGGCTACCACCTCACCCCGGACGCCCCCGAGCGATCTGGTCTGGTGGTCGTGTGGGGCGGCTCGGAGGGCGGCCCGGACTACGCCCGCGGCGTCCAGCTGGCCGGGCAGGGGTACGAGGTGCTGAGTCTGTTCTACTTTGGCCAGCCCCACCAGCCCGAGCTACTGACCGAGGTTCCCCTTGAGTTCTTCGACGAGGTGCTCGCCTGGCGGGCCACCCACGCACCCGAGGGGCCGCTGACGGTTCTCGGGACGTCGAAGGGCGCCGAGCTCGCCCTGGCCCTGCAGGAGCGGTACGCCGAGATCGACCACGTGGTGGTCTACACGCCCACGCAGTACGTGTGGGCGGGGCTCGACTACGCCCGCGACGCGTCGTCGTGGACGTGGCGGGGCGAGCCGGTCCCCTACGTCTCCTTCTCGCATGCCTCGGGCGGGACCAACTTCTCGATGTTCCTTGCCCTGTTGCTCAACACGCCGATTCACCTGCGCCAGACCTATGTCACCGCGCCCGAGGGTGATCCGGACGCCGCCGCTGCGGCCCTGATCCGGCTCCGGTCGGGGCTGCCGGTGCTCGCCTTCGCCGGCACCGACGACGCCATGTGGCCTGCCGACGACGCCGTCAGGGCTCTGACCGAGCAGAGCCCTGACGTGGAGGTCCACGTGCTGCCCGGCGCGGGGCACCTGTTCGGCAGCAACGACGGGTATGCGGCGGGCCTGGCCCTGGGCGGCACGCGGGACGCCAACGAACGAGCCAAGGCGGAGTCCGATCGCATCCTGTTGGAACGCCTCTCCGACTGGCATCCCGCGGCCTGAGCGGACGGCCGCACCCCGGCGGTTGACGGCGATGCGCCTGTCGAGGGTCGACATTCAGGGGGGTGTCGGCGTCGAGTGACCAATCCACGTCGATGCTCGCGGACCGCACGCAGGGGGTTCGGGGACAGATCGAAGGTCGTACGGAACCAGGTTTCAGTTCTTGGCGTAGATGCCGCCGCCCTTGTCGAGGCGGCGCTGGCGCTGCCAGTCGTCGAAGCGGTTGGCATGGCGGACCTTGATGTCGCCCAGTGACCCCTTGCCCCTCACGACGAGCAGCGGCAGGCGTCCGGACGGCCGCGGCGCCACGGTGCTCTTCAGCGAGCCCATCCCCTTCTCGATGCGGCTCACGTCCGCTCCCCAGCCGTCCGGCACGATGAGGATCGCGTCGCCGGCGCCCCCATGCACCACGACGTCGATGATCTCCGACGTCGCGCGCGCGTCCACGAAGTTCAGCTTCACGTTGGCGGCCACCGGATGCAGCTCGAGGAACGGGGGCACCTCCCAGGGGCCGGCCCGCACGACGTCGTCCCACCGCGCCGTGAACACCAGGGGGTCCTGCCAGGACCAGCCCGGTTCACCGGCCCGCTGCCTCTCGAGTGCGGCGGCGGTGTTGACCACCACTTCGACCTCGGCCGGCGGGATCAGGTCGGCGAGCAGGGGACGCAGGTCGTCGCGGGTGCGGGCCGCGAGCGCGGCCTCGATGCGACCGTCCAGTTCGTCCAGCCGGCGCCGGCCGGCGGCGGCGGCCTCACGCAGGGTCTCGACGGCCTGATCACGCTCCGCATGACCGATGCGGATCGCGCTGGGCTCGGGGAGGCTCATGGCGGCAAGGGTACCCAGCCGCGTCGATCAGGGTCCCCACACCGACGCCCGACAGCCCCGGGGTCGGCGTCCGGCGCGCGTCTGAGGCCGTCCCCTCCGCCCTGGCATTACCGGGTATACTGATCGGCATGGCCAAGGTGATGATCTCGCTGCCCGACGATGTGCTGTGGGCGCTCGACGCCGAGGCGGAACGGCGCGGCACGACGCGCAGCGGGTTGCTCCGCACGTTGGCGGAGGGATCATTGCGCAGGCGGACGTCCCGCCGTGCCGAACGCATGGCAGCGATCACGGCGGCGAGCTGCGCGGTCGGACGCGGCGGCGGCGTCGCCGATCTCCTCCGGGCAGAACGGCACCGTGCAGGCAGGGACGGGCCCCGCCGGGGGTCCGCGCCCGAGCAGCCCCACCGGGACCAGCCGTGACGCTGTGGTTGCTGGACGCCAGCGTGCTCCTCGCCACAGAGGATTCCGACGATGACCACCACGGCGACGCCGTCTGGTTGCTTGGCGCCGAGGATCCCCTGGCCACACTCGACCTTGCCTTCTACGAGGTCACCAACGTCGCGGTACGGGCCTGGGGCGACCCGGTCGCGGCCACCCGGCTGTGCGACCGAGTGGTCGCCCTGGCCGACGACGGCGGTCTGGTGCGCGCTGACGCGCCCCTGCTGGCGGACGCGGCCGCGCTGGCCACCGAGCATGGCATCTCGGCTTACGACGCCGGCTACGTCGCTGCCGCCCGACGGGCGGGCGCGCGGTTGGTGAGTTGCGATCTGCGGGATCTCGTCCCCAGGGGGTTGGCGGTGCTCCCGTCCCAGGCGCGCGCCGGGCGCGCGTGAGGCGGCGCACCCGGCGCCCACCCGCGACATCAGCCGGGCGCCCGGCAGGCCTCATCAGCAGCGCCCACGGAGCCTGCGAGCTCGCCCACCGGCCCGTTCAGCCCCCGACCAGCACCTCGTCCGCGATCTCGGCAACGTTCGCGGCGGTCGCCGAGCCGACGTCGGATTCCCGCGTGAGCAGCCCCCACAGGTAGGCGTCGTGCAGGGCCTCCCAGGACGCCTCGACGACGTTGGTACCCACGCCGACCGTCGTCCAGGTGCGGGACCCGTCGGTGGTGTCGATGAGGACGCGGACGATCGCGTCCGTGCCGTGGCCCATCTCGATGATGCGCACCTTGTAGTCGATCAGCTCGTAGCTCTCCACCGCCGGGAAGGCCGGTGTGAGCGCCTGGCGCAGCGCGATGTCGAGGGCGCTCAGCGGACCGAACGCCTCCCCCACGCGACTGGTCACGGATTCGCCGACGCGCACCTTCACGGTGCCCTCGGAGTCACCTTCGTCGGTGGGCTCGCTCGACGTCAACACGCGCCACCGCTGCACCTCGAACGGGAAGGTCAGTTGTCCCAGCTCGCTGCGCAGCAGCAGCTCGAACGAGGCGTCCGCCGACTCGTAGCTGTAGCCCGCGGCCTCGCGCTGCTTCACCCGGTCCGTGATGCGGGCCGCGATCTCGCGATCCGAGAGATCGAAGCCGAGCTCGCCGCCCTTGAGCTGGATGTTCGCGCGGCCCGCCATGTCGGAGACCAGCATGCGCATGTCGTTGCCCACGTGGACCGGATCGGTGTGCTGGTAGAGGTTGGCATCCACCTTGATCGCGGACGCGTGCAGCCCGGCCTTGTGCGCGAACGCGGAGTGACCGACGTACGGCTGCCGCGCGTTGGGGGCCACATGCGTGATCGCCGCGACCGCGTGCGAGATGGACGTCGCGCGAGCGAGTTGCTCCCCCAACACGACGTCCCACCCGTACTTGAGCTGGAGGTTGGCGAGCACGGTGACCAGATCGGCGTTGCCGGTGCGCTCCCCGTGGCCGTTCATGGTGCCCTGCACGTGCATGGCTCCGGCGTCGACGGCCGCGAGGGTGTTGGCGACCGCGCAGCCGGTGTCGTTGTGGCAGTGGATGCCGAGATCGACGCCGACGCCGCCGGCCGCGCTCACCACCTCGCCCATCCAGTTCGGCAGCATGCCGCCGTTGGTGTCGCACAGGACGACGACCTCCGCGCCCGCGTCCGCCGCCGTGCGGACGACCTCCAGCGCGTACGACGGGTTGGCCCGATAGCCGTCGAAGAAGTGCTCGCAGTCGACGAAGACGCGTCGGCCCTCGCCGGTGAGGAAGCGCACGGTGTCGGTGATCATGGCGAGGTTCTCGGCCAGGTCGGTGCGCAGGGCGCGGTAGACGTGCTCGTCGTGGCTCTTGGCGACCAGGCAGATGACCTCGGTCTGGGCGTCCAGCAGCGCCCGCGTGAGCGGATCGCTGGCCGCCCGGCCGCCGACGCGGCGGGTGGCGCCGAACGCCGTGAGCTTGGCGTTGGCCAGGGCGAGCTCGCCGGATGCGGCGGCCGCGAAGAACGCGGTGTCGTTGGGGTTGGCGCCGGGCCAGCCGCCCTCGATGAAGTGCACGCCCAACTCGTCCAGCAGTCGCGCGATCTTGAGCTTGTCGGCCACCGTGAGGCGGAGTCCCTCCTGCTGCGCACCGTCGCGGAGCGTGGTGTCGTAGAGGTGGAACACGTCGGGGGCGACGGGGAGGGTCGTCATCGTCCGTCCTTCTGGTGGCTGGCGTGGGCAACGGGGACCTGTTCTTCCCCAGTCACGGTGTCGATGATCGCCCATGTCCACGGTGTGGTCCATCCGTCTCGCCGGGCGAGACGCAGTGCTGCGGCTGCGGCCGGGCCCGCGGGCTGCCGCACGGCGGGCCGCCGTGACAGACTCGAGGGCATGGCTGAGACCAAGTTCAAGGGAAATCCCGTCCACACGACCTCGGAGCTGCCGGCCGTCGGCAGCCCCGCCCCGGCGTTCACGCTCACCGGCTCCGACCTGTCCGACGTCACGCTCGCGGACGCGGCCGGCAAGCGCGTGGTGCTCAACATCTTTCCCAGCGTCGACACCGGCGTCTGCGCCATGAGCGTGCGCAAGTTCAACGAGGTGGCCGCCTCTCTGCCCGACACCACGGTGGTCTGCGTGTCGGCCGACCTGCCGTTTGCCCTGGCCCGCTTCTGCGGCGCGGAGGGCATCGAGAACGTGGTCACGGCGTCCACGTTCCGCTCCACGTTCGCTGACGACTACGGCACCCGCCTGCTGGACGGCCCGCTGGCCGGGCTGAACGCCCGCGCGGTGGTCGTGGTGGACGCCGACGGCACCGTCACCCACACCGAGCTCGTCGGCGAGATCACGCAGGAGCCGGACTACGACGCGGCGGTCGCCGCGCTCGGCTGAGCCGCCCCGCCAGCCGATCAGCATCGGCCGTCCCCCGCGTCGCACCGACTCGGCGCGGGGCGGCGTCGCTATGCTCGATCCGCAACCTCACCCGCCACCGCAGAGGGGAGCACGTCCGATGCCCGATCTCGCCGACCGGATCAGCCGCGGAGCCGTCGCGGCGCTCGACCTGGCGCCCTTCGACGACCGATTCGCCAAGTTGTCGCGCCAGGTGCTCGCCGGGGGGGCGTCGCGGTTCGGGCGCGTCGTGGCCGACGACCAGCCCGTCCACTACGTCATCCCGGTCGGCCTTCCGCACGAGCGCATCGATTACGGCGCGCTGGTGCTGCAGAGCTCACGCGCCGGCGTCCTGTGGCGCGACGCGGCTGGCATCGACCGGCACGCCCTGGTCGACCTGGACAGCGCCGACGCCCACTTCTCGGCGCTGACGCTGGGTGGCGAGCAATGGGTGCGCTTCGACCTCGGTCCCGATTTCGCGTTCCTCGTGCCGCCCGTCTCATCGCCCCACCTGCGGAGCACCCTCATCCAGATGCTGAACGCCCGTCCCGGTACAGCATCGGCCGGCGTCACGGCCGAGCCGGAGCCTGAGCCGGCCCCCGTCGTGGTGCCGGACCCGCCGGAGCCCGAGCCGGAGCCGGAGCCGGAGCCCGAACCCGAGCCGGAGCCCGAACCCGACCTCCCACCGGAAGCACCAGAGCCCGAGAAGACCGTTGCTGCACCGGCGGT
>JAKDIK010000025.1 GCA_030450535.1 Propionibacteriaceae bacterium | reverse complement strand
GTCAGCGGCGTGATCCCTCCCACAGCTGGACGCCGTCGCGGGAGATCCGGGCGGTACGGGGGCAGTGGAATCGGCCGAGACGACGGCCGCTCCTCGGCAAGCCCCTTCAGCCCTCCGGACGAAGGCAACCCACCGCCAACTCATTTGAAAATGATTCTCAGTTGCTCGTAGGGTGGGGACATGGCCGTCACCGCTCCCCGCTCCCGCTCCAGCCGCAGCGTCGGCGTCCCCTCCGCCCTCCGCAGCGGCGCCGTCCTCGGCGCGTTGGCGCTCGCCCTGACCGGGTGCTCCTCCGGAACGGCCACCCCGGACGCCACGGGCACCCCGGACGCGGCCGGACCCGTCGCCATCGCGACCACGACGCAGCTCGGCTCGATCCTGGGCGACATCACGCAGTGCGCGGGCACGACATCGGCGACGCTCATGGGGCCGGGCGACGATCCGCACGAGTTCGCGATCAGCTCGGCGCAGGTGGCCCAGCTCGTCCGGGCCGACCTGGTGGTCGCCAACGGGCTGGGGTTGGAGCAGAACCTCGAATCCGCGCTCGCCAACGCGGCCAGCGACGGCGCGACGGTCTACGAGGTCGCCGCGGACGTCGACCCGCTCACCTACGCCCAGATCGAGGAGGAGCAGGCGGCCGCGCACGCCGGCCACGCCGACGCCGCCGGGGAGGCCGGGCACGACGACGGCCACGACCATGGCGCGTACGACCCACACGTCCACATGGATGTCGCCCGCATGGCGACCGCTGCCGAGAAGATCGGCCAGCGGCTCGCCGAGGTCACCGGCGACGACCGCTACCCCGGCTGCGCGTCCGAGGTCGCGGCGTCCCTGCGCACCACCGACGAGCAGGTGCGCACGATCCTCGCCGCCATACCGGAGGACCGGCGCGTCCTCATCACCGACCACGAGGCCTACAACTACTTCGCACAGGCCTACGGCTTCGAGGTGGCGGGCGTGGTGATCCCGGGCGGCAGCACGGACGCCGAGCCCAGTTCGTCCGACCTGGCGGCCCTCGTCGATGTGATCCGCAGCGACGGCGTCAGCGTCATCTTCTCCAACAACACCGTGAACCCGCGGCTCGTCGACGCCCTGGCGGCCGAGGCCGGGACGGACGTGCGGGTCGTCCAGCTCTACGAGGGCTCGGTCGGCGAACCGGGTACGGACGCCGCCACGTACGCCGGCATGATGCTCACCAACGCCCGCCTCATCGCGGACGCCCTGGCGTAATCTTCACGCTCGTGGACTGGTGGATCGAACCCTTCCTGCTGGGGTTTCAACAACGCGCGCTGATCGGCGGCCTGATCGCGGCCGTCATGTGCTCGGTCGTCGGCGTGTGGCTGGTGCTGCGCGGCATGAGCTTTTTCGGGGACGCGTTCGTGCACGGCGTCCTCCCCGGCATCGCCGCAGCGGTCATCTTCGGGTTCAACCCCTACGTGGGCGCGGCCATCGCGGCGGTGGCGATGGTGGGCGGCATCGAACTGATCCACCGCCAGACCGCGCTGAAGGAGGACACCGCCATCGGCCTGCTCTTCGTCGGCATGATGGCGCTGGGCGTCACGATCATCAGCTCGTCCAACTCCTACACCGGCAGCCTCACGTCGATCCTGTTCGGCGACATCTTCGGCGTCACCGACGACATCATCATCACGATGGCCGTCATGGGCGCGGTCGTGGTGGCGGCGGCCGTGCTGCTGTTCCGGCCGCTGCTGGCGCTGAGCTTCTCACCCACGAAGGCGCAGAGCCTAGGCATGCGGCCGCGGTTCGCCCACGCGGCGCTCCTCGTGCTCATCGCGACGGCCGTCATCGCGAGCTTCCAGGCCGTCGGGACGCTGCTCGTCTTCGGCCTGCTCGTCGGGCCGCCCGCGGCGGCGTCCCTGGTCAGCCGCACGGTGCCGCGCATGTTCGGCTGGTCGGTGCTCATCGGCGCTGCCTCGGTGTGGGTCGGGCTCGTGCTCTCCTACCACCTCGGGACGGCCGGCGCCGCGACGATCGCGCTGGTCGCCGTCGCCATCTTCTTCGGGCTGCTCGCTGCGACCCGTGGCATCGCCCATCTGCGGCGGCCCGGGCCCGCCGAGGTGAGGGCGGTTTCAGCATGAGCGAACTCCTCGCCGAGGCCGTCGACCTGCGCCTGGGCTACGGCAACCAAGTGGCGGTGGAGGCGTCCTCGTTCACCATTCCGCACGAGGCGGTGACCGCGATCATCGGACCCAACGGCTCCGGCAAGTCGACGGTGCTCAACGCGCTCGGCGGCGTCCTGGAGCCCCTGTCCGGAAGCCTGACCGTGCTCGGGGAGTCGCCGCGCCGGCGTCCGCCACGGGTGAGCTACGTGCTGCAGTCGCTGGCATTTCCGACGGGGACGCCGATCACCGTCCGCGAGGCGGTGGGCATGGGCCTCTACCCCGGACTGGGGTGGTTCGGACGCCCCTCGGCCGACGATCGCGCGCGGGTCGCCCGCGCCATGGAGCGCCTCGGGGTCGCCGACCTGGCCGACCGGCACCTCGACGAGCTGTCGGGCGGGCAGCGGCAGCGGGTGTACGTCGCCCAGGGGATGACGCAGGCGCACGAGGCCCTGCTGCTCGACGAGCCGCTCACGGGACTGGACATCGTCTCGGCGCGGGTGATCGACGAGATCATCCACACCGAGCGGGAGCGCGGCCACGCCGTCGTCCTGACCACGCACGATCTGGAGGAGGCCCGCGCCGCCGATTGGGTCGTGCTCATGGCGGGCCGGTGCGTCGCGGCGGGGCCGCCCGCGGCCGTCCTGACCCGGGCCAACCTCACGGTCGCGTACGGGCTGGGGTCGCTGCACGGCCCCGGCGGCGAGGTCGCGCCCGTCGACGGGTGGCCGGAGCCGGACGCGGAGGGCGCAACCGATGCCGGGCGGGGAGTTGCCGCCGGGTCGGCCGATCGGGAGCGGGAGGTCGATGGCGGGCTCGACGTGGTCGACGATCCGCATCGCACCGTGCGTGGCCACGATCACGGTCGCCACCACCACCCCCACTGAGCTGAGTCGCGCGGCGTCGTGGGGTGTCGCATCCTCCCGTGACCGCGAACGGGGGCCACCGCCCATCCGGTGACCCAGAAACGCAGCACGGGTCAGCGCCGCCGGCCGATCTACGACACGCTGTCGTGGACGTCGGCGCCGCGCCCCGGGCAACGGGTTAGGGTGACGGCGTCCACCGTCGGAAGGTTCGCTCACCATGTCGTCCGCCCACGAGGCCACCGAGAGCCCCGCGACCCCCCGCGGCACCCTCACCGTTTTCCGGATCGCCGCCGCCTGCACGATCGCGGCCGTAGCCCTCGGATCGGTGGTGTGCGCCACGGAGTCCGGCTTCGAGTGCGGCACCTGGCCCGGCTGTCAGTCCGGCGCGCTGCTGCCCGTGGGTCCGGTGAGCACCGCGCTCTACCAGAACCCCTGGATCGAGATGGTCCACCGGACATCCGCGATCCTCGCGGGGCCGTTCGCGGTCGCTGCCGGCGTCTTGGCCGGACGCCTGCACCGTGCCGGCCGGACGCCCCTGCTCACCGCGGTCCTGCCTTGGGTGACGGTGGCCGGCGCGCTCGTGGCGGGCTATGTCGGCCGCGGAGTCGTCCTCGGCGTCGAGTTCCCCACGTGGGTCGCCGCCGCGGACCTCGGCTCGGCCGTCCTCGCCATGGCCGCCATCGTCACCGCGACCGTCCTCCTTGAGCGACCCGGACGCCGGCGTCGGACGCCCTCCGCCACCTGGGCCTGGACCGCCTTCGGCAGCGCGCTGGCCATGCACCTGACCAGCCTCTTTGTCGCAGGCGCGGGATCCTTCACCCGCTGCGTGAGCTGGCCGGTGGCGGAGATCCTCCCGGCGGACGCCGGCTCGCCCCTCGGCCTCCACATCGTCCGCTTCATCTTGTGCGGGCTCGCCGCCCTCGCCACCATCTTCGCCCTTCGGGCCGCACGGCCCGATCCTGCCCTGCGGCCCACGGCCGTGGCGACGACAGCGGCGTTCGGAGCCGTCGTCGGGCTGTTCGTCATCCGCCGCGTCGTCGGGCACGCCGACCTCGGCGTCGTCTACTCCCTGGCCAGCGTCGCGGTGCTGGTGACGCTCGTCCTGCTCGGGGCCCGGGCGCTCGCCCCCGAACCGGCCGCGACGCCCGCGACGCCCGACCTCGAGGCCACCGCCGCCTGAACCACCGAAGGCAGGCCATTCAATCCATCGCTGCGCCCCAGGGACGAGCCGAATCGCTGCCCGGGGTGGACGAGCGCGGCGACCTCCCGCCGTAGGCTGGCTCCGTGACGAGTGCCGCGCCCCTGTCCTTCTGGAACGCGCGCCCCCTCCTCGCCGACACCCTCGCCGCCGGCGTCCTCGCCGTGCCGATCCTGGGCCTCAACGCATCCCTGCGCGGTCCCGCCATGGGCCTGCTGTTGACCGTCGTCTACGTCGCCCCGCTGGCCTGGCGACGCACCCACACCGATCGCGCGGCCGTCGCCCTCGTCGTCCCGCACCTGCTGCAGCTGTTTCTCGTCAGCACCGCCGAGCCCGGCAACGCCGCCGTCCCGTTCATGATCTTCGCCCTGGCGGCCCACGGCCGCGCCCGCTTCCGGCCCTGGTGGCTCGCGACGTCCGTACTGGCCGCTCTCGCCGCCGCCGTCACCTGGGGACGCGGGGAGTTCGAGGCGACCGTCGTCATCGCCGGACTGCTCGTCTCGCTCGTGGCCGCCTGCTGGTCGCTCGGCGCGCTCGTCCGGAGCATCGGTGACTCGCGCCGGTCCGCCGCGGAGCGCACCCTCGCCGTCGAGCGTCAGCAGGTGCAGCAGGTTCAGCTCACGGCGTCCGAGGAGCGGCAGCGCATCGCCCGCGAGATGCACGACGTCGTCGCCCACAGCCTCGCCGTCATCGTCGTGCAGGCGGACGGCGGCGCCTACGCGGCCGGCATGAACGGTGATCCGGCCGTCCGCCTCGCGACCGCCGAGAAGGCGCTGCAGACGATCCGGGACACGGCGCACGATGCCCTGGGCGAGACCCGGCGGCTCGTCGGCGTCCTGCGCAGCGACTCCGGCGACGAGCGTGAGCCCGCCGCCGGTCTGGGCGACGTGTTCGACCTCGTGACGAGCCTCTCCAATGCCGGACGCCTCGTCCGGATGGAGGTCACCGGCGATCCGCTGCTGCGCGCCCGGCTCGGACCGGGACTGGAGCTCGCCGCCTACCGGATCATCCAGGAAGCACTCACCAACGCCGTCAAGCACGCCGGAGCGTCGGCCCGCGTCCTCGTCAGCATCGACCACGCGCCGGATTTCCTCACCGTCCAGGTGCGCGACGACGGCCCCGGCTCCACCATCAGCGACGGCCTCGGTCACGGACTCATCGGCATGCGCGAGCGCGTCGCCGCGTTCGGCGGAACCCTCGAGGCCGGCAACCATCCGCACGGCGGCTTCGCCGTGATCGCCCGATTCCCAACCCCACCCGGAAGGACACCATGACCGCACCGATCCGCCTCGTGCTCGCCGATGACCAGGAGTTGGTCCGCCTCGGCTTCCGCATGGTCCTCGACGCCCAGGAGGACATGACCGTCGTCGCCGAGGTCAGCAACGGCCGCGACGCCCTCGCCCGGGCCACCACCGGCCCCGGCTGCGACGTCATCCTCATGGACATCCGCATGCCGATCATGGACGGCGTCGAGGCGACGCGGCGCATTGTGGCGTCCGGCTCGAACACCAAGGTGCTCGTCCTGACCACCTTCGACCTCGACGACTACGTGTACGCCGCGCTGCAGGCGGGGGCGTCGGGCTTCCTTCTCAAGGACGCCGGTCCGGCCGAGCTGCTGGCCGGGATTCGTGCGGTGCACGGTGGTGAGGCGGTCGTGGCGCCCACCGCCACGCGCCGCCTTCTGGAGCGGTTCGTGCCGCTGCTGCCGGTGTCCGGCGATGGCGCCTCGCGCGCCCAGGAGCGGCTCAAGGTGCTCACCGAACGCGAGCTGGAGGTGCTCACCGCCATCGCGCAGGGCCACACCAACACCGAGATCGCCAAGCAGCTCTGGCTCGCCGAGGCCACGGTGAAGACCCACGTCGGACACCTGCTCGCCAAGCTCAACGCGCGCGATCGCATCCAGCTCGTGGTGCTCGGCTACGACGCCGGCCTCGTGCAGCCGAACCCCTGAGCACCACTACCCGCCACCGTCCGGCCTGTTCTTCACCGGCCGGCGCACGGCGAACGAGGTGGGACCAGACCGTGTGGCGTCCTCGTGCGACGTTTGCCACGCCATGCGGTGGGAAACGTCGCACGGGGATGTCGCACAGTGGCTGCCCCTCGTGGGAGAGGGCGGCGCGGAACCCAGCCCGAGCGTGGTGGAGAGCCTCCAGTGACGAAAGGGCTGCAGTGAGTGGACGCTCACCCACCCGCTGAGCGGGGCCGGGGTCGCGAACGCGAATCGAGTGCAGCCGAATCGTCACCGACGCACTCATCCTTCCCCATCAGCGATCCCCTGAGCTCAGCGACCACCCCAGTTCAACGATCACTTCGGCTCCGCGACCACCCCAGCCCAGCGACCACCTCAGCCCAGCGCTCCCCCACCAACGTCGATGGGGACCCGGCGAGATGGCGCCACGGCCGCGTGGTCGGGTCCTCCCTGCAACACCGCCCAGGGACGGGGAGACAGCGCGAGCAGGCGGGAGGGGATGGCTGAACGGGACGGGCCCCATGGCACGATGGACGTCGTGATCATCGCTGCCGCCGACGGCTCGTCCCTCTCGAATCCCGGCCCGTCCGGATGGGCGTGGTTCATCGACGGGCAGCGGTGGCGCGCGGGTGGCTGGAAGCACGGGACCAACAACATGGGCGAGTTGATGGCCGTCCTCGACCTGTTGGAGCAGACCGCCGGGGCGCCGGACGACCTGCTCGTGTACTGCGACTCCCAGTACGTGATCAACGCGGTCACCAAGTGGATGCCCGGCTGGAAACGCCGCGGCTGGAAGAAGGCCGATGGCAAGCCGGTGCTCAACGTCGAGCTGTTGCAGGGTATCGACGCGGCCATCGCCGGCCGGCGGGTGACCTTCGAGTGGGTCAAGGGTCACGCCGGACACGAACTCAACGAGGCGGCGGACGCCCGCGCGCGGGCCGCATCGCTCGCCCACCAGCAGGGGCTGCCCGTCGACGAGGGCCCCGGGTTCCGGGCGGACGCCGCCACCGAGGGCACGCGGGACGTGCGTCCCGGAATCCGCGCCGAACCCGACCTGCTGGACGCCGCAGCCGAGGCATCCCCGGACGCCCACGACGCCACCGACGATCGCGGGGGCCACCGCGAGGAGGAGGCGGAGCATCCCGTCGTCGCGCTGCAGCGCGGACTCCTGTCGGACGCCCTGCGCTCCGACCGGGACGCCTTCGCCGCCCGCCTGCACCCGAAGTTCTGCGAGCACGACGCGAAGGGCCGCATCGCCGGAAAGGGCCGCTTCCTGGCGTCGCTCGCCCCGCTCCCCGAGCCGACACGGCTGGAGGTCGAGGGCGTCGACGAATTGGCACCCTGGGTGGTGCAGCTGCGGTGGCGGGCGCGCAGCGCATCCGCGGTGACGCTGCGCTCCTCGATCTGGATCCGCCACGACGAGACCTGGCGGCTGCGCTTCGAACAGGCGACACCAGCGGTGCGGTGATGGCCGCTCAGGCGGCCGGGGCGGGCACCCTTGGACGCCGGACCCCCGGGGCCGACCGGGCCCGCCCTATTAGCCCGGCCCGGCGTCCCCGGCGGTGTCGGGGGGCCCCGTGGCCCGCCGGCCCCCCGGGGCCGCCGGGGCCCGGGCTATGCCCGGGCCCCGGCGTCCCGGTCGGTGTCGGCGTCCAGCTCGTCCAGGACGTCCCCGGTGTCCGTCGGCGCGACGAGCGGCGTGGCCACGACCCCGCTCGCGGTGCTGACCGGCACGGGGACCGAGATCGGGTCCTCGGCGAGGTCGACCTCGGAGAGGTCGTCTGGGGCATTCAGGCCTTGGGCCGCATGCTTCTCCGCCAGATCCTGCTGGATCTGCGGCAGCAACTCCTCGAACTTCCGGTAACGCCACATCAGGACGATGATGAGCGCCCACAGGGCCGCCGGCAGCGCCGAGGCGATGAGGACGATGGCGGTGATCGCGGGGGCGGGCTGCGTGGCCAGCGTGCCGTCGTAGCCGGCCAGGCCGAGGATCCAGCCGGTGGCCGCGGCACCGAGGCCTCCGCCGACCCGTCCGGCGAACGCGTTGATGGCGCCCATGGAACTCTCCAGCCGGCGCTTGCCGAGCCACTCGTTGTAGGACGCGTTGTCGATGATGAGGAGCTGGGTGAGGAAGGTGATGGGCAGCATCCCGAACCCGCCGATCATCGAGGAGATGCCGATCAGGAGCAGGCTGCCGTTGCCGACGGTGAGCGCGAAGAAGAGGATGACGCCGCCGATGATGCCGCAGAGCCCACCGAGGGAGATGATGCGGCTGACCGGCATCTTCGCCATGAGCCGCGGGAAGATCAGCATCAGGGGCAGGATGAGCACCGGGATGATGGCCATGACGCCCATCAGCGCGATGTCGCCCACGATGTAGGTGAAGTAGTACGCCGCGATGCCGCTGCCGCCGGAAAAGGCGGCCACGACGGCCATGGTTGCGATGGTCCAGATGTAGGGGTTGCCGGCGAGCACCTCGCGGATCTCGGCGAAGGTCAGCTTGTTCTCGCTCGGGGCCTCGGTGTCGTACTTCTCGGGGCAGAACAGGAAGCGGCCCAGGCCGATGATCGCCATGGGGATGGCGACCCACAGCACCACCTGCGCGTAGCCGGACGCCGACTGGCCCACCGTGCCCAGCAGAACCGGGAAGATGACCGACGTGCCGACCGCGCCCAGGACCGTGAACAGGCCCGTGCGGGTGGCCACCTTCGCGATGAGGCGGCGTCCGCTGAACGTGCGCGCCAGGTACAGGACGTCGTTGGCGCCGAGCAGCGTGGTGAACACCGCGTTGACCATGAGCATCCAGAAGAAGACCCAGATGATCTTTCCGGTCTGGTCCCAGTCGGGGGTGGCGAACAGCGCGGCCGTGGACGCCCACACGCCGAGGATCGCGAGCTCGTAGGGCCGGGCCTTGCCCCAACGGGTGACGGGAGAGCGGTCCACGAGCCAGCCGGCGATGACGACAGTGACCGCCTCCACGAGCTTGGTGATCAGCGCCAGCGTGCCCACGATGGCGGGAGGCAGGCCCAAGGCGTCCGTGGCGAAGATGGTGAGGAAGCTCAGCACGATGATGTTGGATGCGCCCGAGAACCCGGTGGTCGTCCAGGCGAAGGTCGTCCAGGCGGACAGTCGTTCCGGATCGTTGAGCTTCGCGAGCCGGCGTGCGGCGCGGTCCGGCTTGGTCGGCAATGACATCGGGCCCCCTTGAGCGATGGTTGAATCGTTGAACCTAAGTGAAGCACGCAGCTTTGAAGCTGGTCAAGAGCGTTTACAGGGTTGTTGCTGCCGTACCCGGGGTCATCCATCTGCGAATCTTGCGCGGGATCACCAGTTTCTGAGAAGATCGGCTCATGACAGGCAGCGACCGGGGGCCGTACGCGAAGACGCTGGCGAAGCGGGCGCTGGTCGCCCACGCGGCGCTGGAGGTGGTCCTCGAGGTGGGCCACGCGGAACTGACCGCGGGTGCCGTGGCCGCGCGGGCGGGCATGAGCGAGCGGACGCTGCAGTACCACTTCCCCACCCGCGATCACCTTCTCGTGGCCGCCCTCGCCCTGCACGACGAGGAGCAGTCCCGCTCGATGCCCTTCCCGGATGACCTCGCCTCCCTCGACCTCGCCTCCATCCCCGCGACGATCGCGCAGGCGTCCGTGACGCAGCCGCGCATCCTCGCCCTGTCCAACGCGCTCGCGGGGCAGGCGGGCGACCCCGAGCACCCGGCCCACGCGTTCTTTGCCCAGCGGGACGCGGCGTCCATCGCGGCCCTCTCGACGCTCGTGCGCACGCTCCAGGACGCCGGCAACGCCCTGCCCGACCTCGATCCGGACGCCACGGCCCGGCAGCTCGTCGCGCTGTGGATCGGGCTGGAGCGGCAGTGGCTCGTGCGGCCCGAGTTCGACCTCGTGGCCGAGATCGTCGCGTTGTTCCGGCTCCTCACCGGCCAGCAGGTCATGGAGACCCGTCAGGCGCTGCTGTCGCTGGCCGAGGCGATCGCCTGATCCCCTCTCAGTCGGCGAGCCGGACCGTGTCGCCCTCCACCCTCAGGCGCCGCAGGACCGGCCGCTCGTCGGGGCTGGAGTTGGGCTGATGCAGCGTCAGCACGAGGTCGCCGGCGGGCAGGCGGGCGATCATGCCGTGGCCACCGTCGGCCGCCCAGAGCGGCTCGTCCTCCTGCGTCCAGGGTCCCGTCACGTGACCGGACGCCGAGTGCGCCACGCCCATCGCGTAGCCCGCCTCGCCGAAGCTCGACCAGAGCATCAGCAGGTGCCCACCGTCGAGGCGCACGAGGAACGGACCGTCGGTGACGTACGCCGGATAGCGGGTCTCCCCCGTCTGCCGCACGTCCAGCGGACGCGCCCAAGTGGCCTCGGAGGCGCTGAACAGGAACACGGGGACGCCCTCCGCACGCGACAGGTCCGGCGCCAGCCGCTGCGCCCACACCTCGCCGTCGTGCACCTGCGTCCACTCGTGGCAGAACACGAGCCACGGATCGCCGGCGTCGTCGACGTGCAGTGTCCCGTCGAGGCACTGCCAACGCTCGGGTGTGAGGGGGCCGTCGCTCCAGGGCTCGTAGGGTCCCTCGGGCGCGTCGGACACCAGCGCCGCGGTACCCATGTGGCCGTCCGCCCGCGTGAACGTCGCGAAGAGGAACCAGCATCCGGCGTGGGCGTGCACCTCGGGGGCCCAGAACTTGGTCGTCGCCCAGAAGCCGGTGGGTGGCCGGAAGGCGGCCACCGGGCCGTGCCAGGACTCCAGATCGGCCGAGGAGTACGCGTCGAAGCCGGTGCCGGGGCCGAACCAGATCATCCGATCGGTCGTGCCGAACAGCCAGTGGGTGTCGCCGTCGACGAGCAGGAACGGGTCGCGCATCTGGATGTCGTCCAGCGTGCGGACGCCGTCGCGCGGCCCGTCGTCCGGCGGTGCGACGAGGACGCCTCCGTTCGCGGCCCGCACGAGGTCGGCCACCGCGTCGTCCGGCATCGCCCCCCGGCTGAACCCGGCGAACTCGGCCAGCGGGTAGCCGGCGATGGGCCCGATCCGGCCCGGGTCGCTGCCCATCGCGGCAAGGGCGTCGCGGAGCAGCGGGCCGCCGACCGGGTCGGCGAGCCATTCCCGGACGGACGAGGCGGAGGTCAGGGCGTCGGTCATGGCTCTATGGTCGCGCACGCGCGCACGCGCGGACGGGCTGGACGGGTCACCGCTTGGGCTCGATCGCCGCCCACCGCTCACGCAGGTAGTGGGCGATGCCCTTCGGGTGCCGCTCGCGGGTGAAGATGCCCTTCTTGTTGCCGTCCACCCGCACGATGCTCGGGGTCGTCTGGAAGTCGGCGAATGCCCACGGGTGCTCGCCGACGACGGCGTCCACCGAGTCGAAGACGCGGCTGTTCATCTCGAAGTAGGCCCGCTGGTACTCCTCGCTCCACGGGCCGCCCTTGAGGTCGTGGAGGCCGGCCAGGGTGTCGGCGCCGTACTCGGTGATGATAATCGGCTTGCCCTCACTGGCCCACCCCTCGAGCTCGCCCCGCCATGCCTGCTCAGCGATGTCCAGCTCGTCGAGGAACACGTACCACCCGTAGTAGCGGTTGATCATGAAGACGTCACAGAACTGGGCCACCTTGCAGGTCGGGTAGCGGGCCATCATCACGTTGACGATGCTCACCGGGCGCGTCGGGTCGGCCTCGCGGGCCACGTCGAACAGGGGACGGAAGTAGTCGGCGGCGGCGTCCGTCTCGGATTCGGGCTCGTTGGCGAGGCTCCACAGGACCACCGACGGGTGGTTCTTGTCGCGGGCGATGAGCTCGCGGATCACGGCGGCGTGGTTGGCCTGCGTGGCGTCGTTGACCGTCTCGGGCGAGAACGTGGTGTAGCCCTGCGTGCCGAAGATGCCGCCGCCGATGCCCATGTTCAGGCCGACCGCGGGCGTCTCGTCGATGACCATGATGCCCATTTCGTCGGCGTGGTCCATGAACGCCTCGGAGTATGGGTAGTGCGAGGTGCGCACCGAGTTGGCGTTGATCCACTCCAGGCAGGCGAAGTCCCGCAGCAGGTTCGCGTCGCTGTGGCCCTTGCCGATCGCGTTGTGGTCGTCGTGCATGCCGAACCCGGTGAAGTACACCGGCTCGCCGTTGACGAGGAACTGCGTCCCGCGCACCTCGATGGTCCGGATCCCGACGGCCACGCGGTACTCGTCCACGAGGTCGTCGCCGTCCAGCAGTTGCACGAGCAGGTCGTAGAGGTAGCCGCGCCCGGGAGCCCACAGGTGGGCGTCCGGCACGCGCAGCTCGGTCCGGACGCCGTCCGCGCGGGCCACCTCGACGCCCTCGGCGTCGGCGAGGATGGTGCGCACCGTGAGGTTCCCGGACGCCGCTGCGTCCGTCGCGACGCGGACGACCCCGGTGGCGTCCTCGATGTCGGTGACCACGGTGACGTCCTCGATGCGTTCCTTCGGCGACGCCGCCAGCCACACCGACCGGTGGATGCCCGCGTAATTGAAGAAGTCGTGCCAGTACCGCTGGCGCGGGATGCCGGCGACGTCGGGCTCGATGACGCCCGGCGGGATCGACTCGAAGCTCAGCGTGTTGTTGACGCAGAACGTGAGGCGGAACTCCTCGCCCGGCCTGACCACGTCGGTGAGGTCGATCTCGAAGGGCAGGTAGCCGCCCTCGTGGGAGCCCACCTCCGTGCCCTCGACCCACACGGTCGCCCGGTGGGTGGCCGACTCGACGTACGCCGTGATGCGCTGGCCGTCCCAGCCGCGCGGCACGCGCACGGTGGTGGCGTACCAGAGGTCGCCGAAGTGGTCGCGGTCGGCCTTGTCGAGCACGAGGTCGTTGAACGAGGCGGGCACGGCCATCGGGCGCGCGTGCGGGAGCGGGGCGTCCTGCCAGTTCTCGGCGCGGCCGACGCCGTCGCGGTCGATGCGGAAATCCCACAGCCCGTCGAGGTTCTTGCGCTCGCGGGTGGCGGTGTCCTGGGGTCGAAGCATGGGTGGTGGTCCCTCTCGATGAGTGGTGTCGCCGGGGTCGATACGCGCCCCGGCTGGCGGTCAGTCGATACCGATGTGGGTGCGCAGGGCGCGCCCCTCACCGACGACGCGGGTCCCGCCGGTGAGCGTCACGGTGGCCTCGAGCGGCAGATCCGCGCTGCTCGCGCCCACGGCGAACCGGTGCTCGCCCGGCTCGACGATGCGCTCGTACCGCAGGCCGCTGAAGCTGAGCCGGTCCGTGTGCACCCCGAAGGTGACACGCCGCGACTCCCCCGGTTCGAGGGCGACCCGCGCGTAGCCGAGCAGTTCGCGCAGCGGACGGACGACCTGGGCGGCGACGTCGTGGCCGTACAGCTGCACGACCTCCACCCCGGCGCGGTCGCCGGTGTTGGTGACGGTGACAGTGACGTCGACCGAGCCGTCGGTGGGCACCTCGCGGCTGCTCGTGCTCAGGTCGCTGTGGGCGAAGGTCGTGTAGCTCAGCCCGTGGCCGAACGCGAAGGCCGGCGTCAGGTCCAGGTTGCTGGACCCCGAGACCAACGCGAAGTGCGGCCCGAGGTACGTTCCCGGCTGCCCGCCCGGACGCTGCGGGATCTGCACGGGGAGCTTCCCTGAGGGGTTCACCCGGCCCGACAGAACGCCCGCGATCGCGGCCGCCCCCTCGCACCCGGGCAGGAACGCCTGCACGACGGCGGCACAGCGATCCACGTAGGCGCCGAGCGCGTACGGGCGGCCCGAGCAGACCACGAGCACGACGCTGGGGCCGGCGTCCAGGATCGCCTCGACCAGGTCGCCCTGCGAGCCGGGAAGCCGCAAGTCCTCCACGTCGCAGCCCTCGCCCGACGTGCCGTGCCCGAACATGCCGGGCAGGTCGCCGACGCAGAGCACGACGACCTCGGCGTCGGACCCCGCGGCGACGGCGTCCTCGATGCCGGAGGTGTCCACCTCACGGATTGGGACGCCCCGGGCGTAGGTGACGGCGCCGAGTTCGGCCTCGACGGCGTCCTTGATGGTGTCCACGCGGAGGCCCAGCGAGTCGCCGGAGTAGCCGGCCAGCACATGGTTGGGGAACGCGTAGCAGCCCATGAGGCTGAGGGGTTCGGCGGCCGTGGGGCCCACGACGGCGATCCGGGGGCCGGGCACGAGCGGGAGAGACCCGTCGTTGGCCAGCAGGACGATCGACTCCTCCGCCAGGCGGCGGGCAATGTCCCGGTTGTGGGCGCTGTCCAGGTCGCGGTGGGGGTCGCCCAGCGCGTCCGGGTCGAAGCCGTCGTCGAGCAGCCCGCGCTGCACCTTGTGGCGCAGCACCCGGCGGACGGCCCGGTCAACGAGCTCCTCGTCCACCAGCCCACGCTCGAGCGCCTCGCCGAGCCGGGAGAACACGATGCCGAACGGGAGCTCCACGTCCATGCCTGCGCGCAGGGACACCGCAGCCGCCTCGGCCAGGTCGGCGGCGACGCCGTGTTCGCGTGAGAGTTGGAGGAGCGAGAAGTAGTCGCTCACGACGGTTCCCTCGAAACCCCAACGGTCGCGCAGGACACCGGTCAGCAGTTCCTCGGACGCCGTGCAGGGGACACCGTCGATGTCGGCGTAGTTGTTCATCACCGAGTCGACGCCACCCTCCCGAATGGCCATCTCGAAGGGCGGCAGCAGGACGTCCTCGACCTCACGGCGTCCGGCGTGGACGGGGGCGAGGTTGCGGCCGGCCTGCGAGGCGGCGTAGCCGACGAAGTGCTTGAGCGTCGCCGAGACACCCGCCGCCTGAAGGCCGGTCACGTACGCCGTGCCCATCGTGGCGACGACGTACGGGTCCTCGCCGCAGGTCTCCTCGACCCGGCCCCAGCGGTAGTCGCGGGCGACGTCGAGGAGCGGCGAGAGCGCTTGGTCGACGCCCACCGCGGCGAGGTCGGTGCCGATGGCGGCGCCCATCTCCTCGACGAGGGCGGGGTCGAAGGACGCGCCCCAGGCGAGTGGCGCCGGGTAGACGGTGGCGCCCCACGTGGTGAACCCGGTCAGGCTCTCCTCGTGCATGATCGGTGGGATGCCGTGCGGGGAGCGCTCGATGACGTCGCGGTGCCAGGACCGCAGGGTGGCGACCCCCTCCTCGACCGACTGCGGCTGGCGTCCGAACGGGCGGGTCAGGTGCCCCAGA
>JAKDIK010000176.1 GCA_030450535.1 Propionibacteriaceae bacterium | reverse complement strand
CCGGGCAACCGACGGCCTCGGCCACCCCGATGCTCCCGACCGCGACGCCACCGACCGGGCCACCCGCGACCCCGGGCCCCTCGCCCTCTGCGACTGACCCTGTCCCGACGGCGACCGTCACCGTGACCGTGCCGCCGACGGCGCTGCCGACGGAACTGCCGAGCGGCCTCCCGACGGAACTGCCGACCGGGTTCCCCACCGACCTGCCGACCACGCTGCCCACGGCCTGGCCGACGGATCTGTCCCCGACCGACCTCACGGCATTGCTCGAGAGCTTCCAGTCGTGCTCGGAGGCAATGGTGACCACGGCGCAGGCCGAGGCGCGCGCCGGAGCTGCGATCCTGGCCGCCTCGCAGGGTCTGGCGGACGCCAACCGGCAGGCCGGCGCCGCGCTCGCCCAGGCGCAGGCCGAGCTGACGCGGGTCGCCCAGCAGGCCGCCCGGGACGCCGCCGCCGAAGCCATGGCCCAGGCGCAGGCCGACATCGAGCAGCAGATCGCCGACCAGATGGCGGCCCTCGCCGGGGGCACGGTGACCGACGCCACCATCGCGCGGGATCGCGCCACCCTGCTGCAGGCGCGTCAGCAGCTCGACAGCGCCGAAGCGGACCTCGCCGCGGCGACCCTCACCTCCCCGCTCTCGGGCACGGTGGGCGCCATCGACTTCGCGGTCGGGGAATCCTCGGCCGGGCGCTCGGCCACCGTGGTGGGTCAGGGCGCGGCGCGGGTCAGCGTCGAGGTACCGCTGGCTCTACGGGCGCTCGTCGCGCCGGGCACGAGGGCGACGGTCGGCCAGCTCGCCTCGCCGCATCCCCTCCACGGTGAGGTCGTCACCGTGAGCGTGCTGCCCACCTCCGACAGCGGGACGCCGAGCTACTCCGCCGAAATCCTCGCCGACGATCCGGACGCTCTGCTCCCCTCGGGCACCTACGCCGAGGCGACGCTCGAGCTCCGCACCGCAAGCGACGTGCTCACCGTGCCGGTCTCTGCGGTCACCAAGATCACCGACACCACCGCCACCGTCGAGGTCGTCGACGGCGCGCGGGCGACCTCGGCCAGCCCGGTGACGGTCGTCACCGGCAGCAGCGGTGGGGGACGCATCCAGATCGTCTCCGGGCTGTCCGAGGGCCAGCTCATCGTCCTCGCCGACCGGCGACTCCCCGTGCCGGGCGGCATCGACCAGTACCGTCCGGTCCGGGCGTCGGCGAGCCCGACGCCGTCGCGATGAGCGTGGACGGCGCCCGCTTCGGTCCGCCCGCCGAGTCGGGTTCCGGCCTGCCGGTTGCCGATGACCGGGCCGAGCGCGCACGGCTCGCTGCGGCCGTCCGGACGAGCCTGAAGAAGTTCGCGGCGGCTCACCCGGGCAGGCTCGTCGAGGTGCGGGTGCCGCCGTGGGCCGCCGTCCAGGTGGGTGCACCGGGCGTCGAGTCGGTGCACCGTCGCGGGACGCCGCCGAACGTCGTCGAGACGGACGCCGCCACGTGGCTCGCGCTGGCCGACGGGTCGTTGACCTGGGCGGAGGCCGTCGCCGCACACCGCGTCCGGGCGAGCGGCGTCCACGCCGATCTCGGCCCGCTCCTGAGCTGATCCCCCGCCGACACTCAACCTTCTGACGCCCAAGAGGCGTCCGCCACCTGCTCTGCTGTCAGAAAGTTGAGTGTCGCGCCGCATTCCACGCCGCGAGGTCGATCAGGACGCTGAGTGGCGCGCCGCGTGCCAGGCCGCGAGGTCGATGACATCTGCCCCCGGGTCAGCGCCCGCATCGTCGCGGCCCAGCCGGCACAGGATGCCGTCGTTGTTGCCGAACACCACCCCGGGGAGCACGAAATCGGACGTGACCTCCGTGAACCCCAGGCTTTCGTGCAGGTCGCGCGAGGCGCGGTTCGTGGCGCTGACAACGTAGAACACCTCGGTGGAGTGCTCGAGGATGCACGCGATGCGCGCCTCGGTGAGCATCCGCCCCACCCCGCGTCGGCGCATGTCAGGGGCGACCACCATGCCGCTCAGGTACCACCCGTCCGGGGCGTTGCGGCCGGCGGACGCGCCGGGCCGCAGATAGGAGACCCATCCGAAGCCGACCATCGTGTCACCGGCCTGGGCGACGACCAGACAGTGGTCCGGGTTCGAGAGCTTGCGGGCATGGATGTCGGTCCACCGCTCGGGGGCGTCACCCTCGCGCTCCGCTGCCAGCCGGCCGGTGGCCTCGGCGTCGTCACCGCTGCCCCGCCGGATCGCCACGTCGGCCAGCGGAACGCCGTGCAGATCCGGTTCGTACGAGGCGAAGATGTTGTGCATGGTGGGCCCACACTCGCACACCCGGACGGTCCGTCCGTCCGCGTCTCACAAGGACGGCAGCAGCCTGCTCAGCTCCAGCGGCGTGACCTGGCGCAGGTACTCGGCGTACTCGGCGCGCTTGTTGCGAAGCACGAAGTCAAACACGTGTTCGCCGAGGGTCTCGGCTGCCAGCGCGCTGTTCTCCATGGTCCGCACCGCGGCGTCCAGGCTGTTGGGCAGCGGCTGGATGCCGAGTGCCGCCCGCTGCTTGTCGGTCAAAGACCAGACGTCGTCCTCGGCGGGGTCGGGCAGGGGCAGTTCCTGCTCGATGCCCGACAGGCCGGCGTTGAGGATCAGCGCGAACGCCAGGTACGGGTTGACCGAGGCGTCCAGCGAACGCAGCTCGGCGCGCGCCGAGCTCGCCTTGGTGGGCTTGAACATCGGGATGCGCACCATCGCCGAGCGATTGTTCTGGCCCCAGCAGATGTAGCTGGGGGCCTCGCCGCCGCCCGCGAGCCGCTTATAGCTGTTGACCCAGGGGTTCAGCACGGCGCTGATCTCGGCCGCATGGTGCAGCAGGCCGGCGACGAAGTGGCGTCCTGTCTTGGACAGGTTGAACTCCCCCGCCGCGTCGTAGAACGCGTTCGTGTCGCCCTCGAACAGCGAGACGTGGCTGTGCATGCCCGAGCCGGGCTGGTCGGGCAGCGGCTTCGGCATGAAGGACGCGAAGAGGTCCTGCATCACCGCAACCTCCTTCACCACGACACGGAACGTCATGATGTTGTCGGCCATCGACAGGGCGTCGGCGTAGCGAAGGTCGATCTCCTGCTGACCGGGCCCGCCCTCGTGGTGGCTGAATTCCACGGAGATGCCCATCTGCTCCAGCATCGTGATCGCGGAGCGGCGGAAGTCGGTGCCCGCCGTCGCGGTGGTGTGGTCGAAGTAACCCGAGGTGTCGACGGGCGTCGGGGCGACCCCGGGCAGGATCGGCTGCTTGAAGAGATAGAACTCGATCTCGGGGTGCACGTAGAACGTGAAGCCGGCGTCGGCGGCCTTCTTCATGGCGCGCTTGAGGACGTGGCGCGGATCCGAGAAGGACGGCGAGCCGTCCGGCAGGGCGATGTCGCAGAACATGCGCGCCGTGCCGCCGGTGGTGCCGCGCCAGGGCAGCATCTGGAAGGTGGCGGGGTCGGGGTGCGCGACCATGTCCGACTCGTACACCCGCGCGAAGCCCTGGATGGCCGAGCCGTCGAAGCCGATCCCCTCGCTGAGGGCACCCTCGAGTTCCGCGGGCGCGATGGCGACCGACTTGAGAAAGCCGAGCACATCGGTGAACCAGAGCCGGACGAACCTGACGTCCCGCTCCTCCATCGTGCGCAGGACGAAATCGGTCTGCTTGTCCATGGCCCCAGTCTGCCCGGGAGCGTGTTACGGGACTGTTACAGGGCGCCCGCTGGACGTTCCGGTCGTGTGTCGAGCGCCGACCGGCCGGCGCGGACGCCGGTCAGTCCAGCCGGCGACGCTCCAGCCGGACGCCGTCTACGCTCGGCGCATGAGCAACGCCACACCGCTGCCCGGCTGGTATCCCGATCCTTCCGGAGCCGGTGGACTGCGCTGGTGGGACGGCGACGCATGGACGCGGGACGTCCGGCCCCCGCTTCCGCCGGGAACCGCGGCTCACGGGGGCGACCCGTGGGGGGCGGACGGTTCCCGCCGGGGCACGGACCCCTCGGGTCCTCGGCGTCGCGGGCCCTCGGCGTGGGTGTGGGTGCTGGTCGGCGTCCTCACGCTGGCCCTGCTGGGTGGGGGTTGGCTGGCCGCCGGGCTGCTCGCGCCGACTCCGGGGCCCTCACCGACGGCCACCGCTCCCACGCTTCCCGTGCCCACCGATCCGGCCGCCACGAATCCGCCGCCGACGAGCACCGGCGCTGCCGCGTCCGCGTCGCCCACCCCGACCACCGCGCCCGCTCCCGGCTCGTGCCCGGCCCAGCCACCGGCCACGGTTCCGCTGACCAGCTCCGACCCGCTCCAGGTCGGTGACCTCGCCCTGCCGGTTCCCGACGGCTGGGGCGGCCCCGTGCAGGATCCGCGCGTGCCGCGCGCGCGGGACGCCTGGCAGTACTACCTGCAGTCCGATCTGGGGTCGGGCTGGGGATCCAGCATGACGGTCGGCTTCCTCACCGGGGATCCGGGGGCCGCCTCCCCGGCCGACGACGCCCTCGCCCTGCTGACGTGCCTCCTCGACAGCGACATCTACGCCGGCACGAACGCGCTGCTGGCCGAGTCCGATACCACGGACATCACCCTGTCGAACGGCTCGCCGGCTGTCCGGATCGACGGCACCGTCGCGATCGACAACCCGGCCATCGCCAGTACCGGGTCGCTCGTGGTGGTGGTCACGGTCGACACCACCCGCGGGCGCGAGTTCTTCTTCGGCACCGCGCCGCTGGAGGACGCCGACCAGGTGCAGGCCATCATGGCCGGCGCGGACGCGCTCACCCTCGCCTGAGCAGCCTGCCCACCCCGGCGCGGAGGCGTCCGCCCCGGGGTGGGTTCGCGACGCTCAGCCGCGCAGCGCGTCGAAGGCGGAGCCGCCCTCGTCATCCTCCTCGTCCTCCGGGTCGTTGAACCGGGGATCGTTGTCCCACTCCTCGTTGCGCTCCTGGGCGTTGTTGAGTGCCTCGGCCGCCTCCTCGCGGGTCGCATACGGGCCCAGGCGGACGTCGGACGGGCAGCCGTCGTACGGCTCCACGCTGGAGTGGTTCAGGCAGTAGTACCAGGCGTCGTCCGCCATCGCTCCTCCTCATCGGGTGCGTTCGGCGCCCACACTATGATCGCCGGGTGAGTCCCATCAAGCCCTTCCCGGTGAGCCGACGCCGCGCCGTGCCCGCCGCCATCGCGCGTCCGCACTACGTCGATCGGCCCGCCCCGGACCGCTACACCGGGTCGGATGTCCAAAGCGACGAGACCGTCGAGCTGATGCGCGAGGCCGGCCGGATCGCCGCGGGCGCGATGTACGCCGCCGCAGCCGCCATCGCTCCGGGCGTCACCACCGACGAGCTGGACGCCGTGGCGCACGCCTACATGGTCGACCACGGCGCCTACCCCAGCGCCCTCGGCTACCGCGGATTCCCCAAGTCCATCTGCACGAGCGTCAACGAGGTCATCTGCCACGGCATCCCGGACGCTCGCCCGCTGGAGGACGGCGATCTGGTGAAGATCGACGTCACCGCGTTCAAGAACGGCGTGCACGGCGACAACTGCGGCACGTTCGGGTGCGGCGAACTGGACGAGGATTCCCGGCTCCTCATGGAGCGGACGAAGACCGCCCTCGACCGCGCCATCAAGGCCGTCCGCCCCGGCCGCCGGACCGACGTCATCGGCCGCGTCATCGAGAGCTACGCCAAGCGCTTCGGGTACGGCGTCGTGCGCGAGTACACCGGCCACGGCGTCCACACCTCCTTCCACTCGGGGCTGGTCATCCTCCACTACGACAACGACATCTACACCGACGTCATGGAGCCCGGCATGACGTTCACCATCGAGCCCATGCTCACCCTCGGCAACCCCAGCAGCCACGTGTGGGATGACGACTGGACGGTCGTCACCAACGACGGATCCCGGTGCGCGCAGTGGGAACACTCCCTGGTGGTGACGCAGACCGGCGCCGAGATCCTGACGGTGCCGCCGG
>JAKDIK010000402.1 GCA_030450535.1 Propionibacteriaceae bacterium | reverse complement strand
TCGCCGTTCTTGCGCGCGGTCTTGAAGACGACCGGTTTGTACTCGCCTAGGATAGTCGCGAAGTCCTCCATCGTCTGCTTTGCGAGCTCGCTGCGATCAACGATGAAGAGCACACGCTCAGCGTTCCTCGTGAGGAGGAAGCGCCCGGTCGATCAAGACTCGGGAGTATGCTTTTGCGTGCGTTGTCATAGTTGGATTTCGATGGGGTCGACGGAGGTCGCTGCGGCCCCTGTAGCGCCCGCTCATCGGAACGCTCCGCAACACGCGTATCCTAGGGCCTGTTGAGATTTAGGCGGACTTATGTAGCAGCCGCCACCGGCGATTCGATTGGGGCGGTCAGAAACGGGGGATCAGAACATAAATCGAACATAGAGATTCACAGGCGACCTCGGGAGGGCTAGATTCGGGCGATCCACCTGTCGGAGATCGCCATGCCCCGTCGGACCAAAGGCCAGCATTTCCTGCTCTCCGCCGCCGCGCGGACGCTGTCGTTGGCGGCGGTGCTGGGCATGACGGACAGGGAAGCCGAAACGGTGTTCGCGGCGATCCGCTGGGCCGACAGCGATGGTCGCCCGGCATGTCCGGACTGTGGTTGTAGCAGCTGTTACGACTGCCGCCGGCCGAACGGCGCGTCACGCTGGCGGTGCAAGGCGTGCCACCGGGACTTCAGCCCGACCAGCGGCACGCTGTTTGCCTTTCATAAGCTCGCGCTGCGCATCTACCTCGCCGCCATCGTCATCTTCCTCAACGAGGTCAAGGGCAAGAGCGCGCTCGCCCTGTCACGCGACCTGGACGTCCAGTACAAGACCGCGTTCGTGTTGGCCCACAAGATCCGTGAGGCCATGGCGTCGGAGTCCAAGGGCATCAAGATCGGCGGCGCCGGCCGGGCCGTCGAGGTGGACGGCGCCTATTTCGGCGGCCACGTCCGGCCGGAGAACCGCAAGGAGGACCGCCTCGACCGCCGCCTCGCCGAAAACCAGACCGGCAAGCGGCAATGCGTTGTCGTTGTCCGGGAACGGGCTTTGGACGGCTCCTCCCTGGGCCGGACGATCGCCAACGCCTTCAAGAGCGAAGACGCGGCGCTGGATTTCATCAAGGTCCGTGTCGACCGCGCCAGCACCGTCCATGCCGACGAGGCCGGCGCCTGGAACGCGCTGCACGCGCGCTTCGAGACCAGACGCGTCAACCACTCCGTCGAATACGCCAACGACGAGGCCTGCACCAATCAGGCGGAGAGCTTCTTCAGCCGCATCCGCCGGGCCGAGATCGGCCATCACCACCACATCTCCGGCCTGTACCTCAGCCGCTACGCCAAGGAGGCGGCGTGGCGCGAGGATCACCGCCGCGACAGCAACGGCCTGCAGTTCCGTGCCACCATCTCGCTGGTCGCCGCCAATCGTCCCAGCGTCGACTTCTGCGGCTACTGGCAGCGGAGCCAGGCGGCATAGCCACGTCGTCTTCCCGGTCAATCGGCGACCCGCCACGCCAACGCCTGACCATCCGTCGTCGCCGCGACCACGCTGCGCACGGCACGTTTCAGCACGCCGTGCACCGTCTTCTGGATCAGCTCGCGCGTGCGATAATCGGCCGGATCGAGGCCGCGCTCAGCCATCAGCGCCTCGGCGATCTCGCGCGACGTCATCGGCCGGGCTGCGGTGCGCAGGATGCCGTAGACCACACGGGAACATTCACCCTTGCCGAACCAGGCATTGCGTCGGCGGACGGCTTTCGGCCTGATCCCGTCCGCTTCCGTGTCCGGCGCGAACATGCGCAACGTCGCGTCGATATGCACCAGGTCTGCCCGGTGCCCGTTGATCCCTTTCTCAAGGTCGGCGATGATCCCCGCGAGTTCGGCGCGCTTGTCTTTCAGTGCCGCGACAACGTGTGGTTCGGACATGGGCCAAGCTCCATCGAT
>JAKDIK010000175.1 GCA_030450535.1 Propionibacteriaceae bacterium | reverse complement strand
CGACACGGTGGTGGTGACCAGCGCGTGGGCGGCACGCGCGGTGGCGGAGCGCTACGGCCGCCACGATGTCGTCGTCGCGGCCCCGGGCGTCGACAGCGCCGAGCCCTCCGCCGGATCGCTGGGGCGAGGGCGTCCGCCATCGTTGTTGTGGCTGGGCGGCCTGACGCCGACGAAGGATCCGCTGACCTTCGTCGATGCGCTCGTCCTGCTCCGGGATCGGGCCTGGGACGCCTGCCTCGTCGGACCCGACACGGTCGACCCCGACCTCAGCCGGCGCGTCCGCGACCGCATCCGCGCCGGAGGTCTCAGCCACCGCATCAGGGTGCTCGGTCCACACGAGGCGGACGCGCTCGCGGGCCTGTGGGACGCCGCCGACCTGCTCGTCCACACCTCGCGCGCCGAGACCTACGGCATGGTCGTCAGCGAGGCGCTCGCCCGGGCCGTGCCCGCGATCGTGGCGTCGGGCACCGGCGCGCGGGAGGCGCAGCGCGTCGGCGATCACTTTCCGCCCGGCGATGCGGCCGCCCTCGCGGGAGTGCTGCGGCGTTGGCTCACGGAGCCACGGCTCCGGGAGCGCTGGCGCGACGCCGCGGCCGAGCATCGTGCCCATCTGCCGACCTGGGCTCAACCCGCCGGAATCATCGCCGGGGCGCTGATCCGCGAGCCCGGCATCCCGACCCTCACGCCCGTCCCCGTGCCGAACTGAACCTCACCATCGCGCCTGCTCGGGCGCCAGCACCGCCAGGACCCGACGCTCGACCCGCTCGACCAGCGTGTAGGCGGCCAACGCGATCAGCGTGACGATCACCACCGTCGACCACAGCGACGTGTAGCGGCTGGTGGCGGCGTCCACCGCCATCATGTTGCCCAGCCCGGTGCCGGTGGCCAGCCACTCCGCCACCGTGGCAGCCAGCAGTGCGGTCGGCGCCGCGATGCGTGCACTGGCGAAGAACGCCGGTGCCATCGCCGGGAGCCGCCCGAGCACCAGCACCACGGACGGTGGCGTCGCGTACGTCGCAAACACGTCCGAGACCTGGCCCGGCAGCTGACCCAACCCGTAGAGGCATGACACCAGGGTGGGGAAGAACGTCATGATCGCCACCACGACCGCCGTCCCGAACGCGCCCCGTCCGAGCGCCGCGACGAGCAGGGGAGCGATGGCGATGATCGGGACGCAGCGCAACCCCACGGCCACCGGCGTCAGCGCCCCCCGGACGCCCGGCGAGAGCGAGAAGGACGCCGCGAGGACGACGCCCAGCGCCAGGCCTGCGACGTAGCCCGGGATCGCGACGACGGCCGTCTGACCGACGGCGACCAACAGGTCATCCCAGTGCTGGCCGGCGGCGGGGGCGGACACGAGCCATTCCCAGACGTCCCAGGGTCGTTTGGCGAAATAGGGGTTGAGCCCCAGCGCCTCGAACAGCCCAACCCACACCCCCCACACGACCACGGCGGTCACGGCCACCTCGACGAGCGCCCGGCCGCGGCGTCCCCACGCCGACCCGCGCGCGGGAGCACCGGGCGGGGTCAGCAGGACGGCGGGCTGCCCGGGCGTCAGCCGGCGCGCCAGCAGCGACACCAACCCGTACCCGGCCAGCGAGACCGCCGTGCTGAGCAGCATCAACGCCCACAATCCGTCGGTGTCGAGACTGCGGAGGGCGAGGATCGACAGGACGCCCAATCCGCGCTCGGCGCCGGTGAACTCGCCCACCAACGCCCCGAGGAAGGCCGCTGGCACCGAGGCCTGGAGGCCTGCCATCAGATAGGGCAACGCCGCCCGCGCGCGGACGACCACCAGCGTCGTCCAGCGCCCGCGTCCGTACGACGCGGTCAGATCCAGCCAGGAGCGGGGCACAGCGCGCAACCCCACCAGCAGCGGGACCAGCGTGAGGTAGTACACGGCGAGCGCTGCGAGGGTGATCTGGGGTCCGTCGCCGAAGCCGTACACGAGGCGCAGCAGGGGGCCCAGTGCGACGAGCGGAAGGCAGTAGACGACCAGCGCGAGGCGCAGCATCAGCCGCTCCAAGCCGGGCAGCAGCACCACCACCGTCGCGAGCGCGACCGCGGCCACGTTCCCGAGCAGGTAACCCAGCAGCGCCTCCCGGGTGGTGAACCACAGCCCCCGGCCATAGACCTCGGCGTTCTCGGCGATCTTCACCGCGATGCCGGACGGCACTCCGATCAGGTGCCGCCCCGCCAGGAGCGTGCGGCCCAGCAGCTCCCACAGGCCGACCACCAGCAGCCAGCCCAGTGCACCGCGCCACGGCCGGCCACGCCCCGCCGGGAGGGCCGGCGAGCGGCCCGGCTGTGGGCCGGGCCGCACCGGGGCGGCGCGTTGCACCACGATGTCAGCCCTGATCGACGTGGACGTCGACGCCGAGCAGCTCGCCGACCTGCTCGACCAGATCCTCGAACCGGGCGTCGTGCATGTGCTGCAGACGCCGTGGCCGCTCCAGGGCCACGGGCAGGTCGGCGAGGATCGTGCCGGGGCGATCCGACATCACGAGGACGCGATCGGCCAGCAACACTGCCTCGGGGATCGAGTGGGTGACGAGCAGCGTGGTCGTCGTGGAGCCCGACCACAGCGGCGGCAACTCGATGTTGAGGCGCCGACGGGTGAGTTCGTCGACGGCCCCGAACGGTTCGTCGAGAAGCAGGAGCCGCGGCTCGGTGATGAGGCAGCGGGCGATGGCGGCCCGCTGCCGCATGCCCCCGGACAACTCGGCCGGCCGGGCGTTCTCGAAGCCCGCGAGCCCGACGACGCCGAGCAGTTCGGTCACCCGCTCGTGATCGACCCGTTGCCCGGCCAGCCGTTGCGCCAGCGCCACGTTGGCGGCCGCGCTGCGCCACGGCAGCAGTGAGGCGTCCTGGAAGGCGATGGCCAGCTCACCCCGGCCGCGGACGGTGGACGGATCGGCGCCGCCGATGGTCACGGTGCCCCCGGGGTCGGGGGATTCGAGCCCGGCGATCATGCGCAGCAAGGTGGACTTGCCGCAGCCCGACGGTCCGACCAGCGCGGTGACCGTACCGGGCTTCAGCGTGAGGTCGAGCCGGTCGACCACCGCCAGGGCGCCGTCGGGCGTGGCGAAGGTCTTGGCGAGCGCGGTGCACACGACGGGCGGGGCATCCGTCCGGGGATCGCTCACGCGGTGGGCCCGTCCCGATACACCTCGTCGAGGATCGAGCGATCCCACAGGGCCTCGTTGGCTCCCTCGATGCTGAGCAGGTCGTAGAGGCGGAGGTTCTGCTGGACCTGCTCATCGGTGAACCACCCGAAGCCGAACTCGTCGGTGACGTCGGAGTACATGATGTCGAGCTGCACCCGGGCCTGCTCCTCCTGGGTGGGCAGGTCGAGGCCTGCGTCGGGGTACATTTCCAGGGTCAGCGCGGCAGCGGCGCGTGGGTCGTCGCGATAGAGCTGCCAGCCGCGCGCGTCGCCGCGGAACAGCCGCAGGATCTGGTCGCGCCGCCGGGCGTCCTCCAGGCTGGAGCGCAGAACCGTGTAGGTCTGGCTCATCGGGTTGTAGCCGAAGTCGGCAAGCAGCATCGAATGACCTTCGATGCCCTGGGCGGCGAGCGCCACGGGAAGATCGTTGTAGAAGCAGAACAGGCCCTGCACCTGCCCCGCGGTGAGCACCGCGGGGTCGTACTGGCTGGGCACGAACTGCACGTCGTCCCTGGCCAGGCCATTGATCGTCAGGAACGCGTCGAGCGCGGGCGTGTCGGTGCCCGCGACACCGATCTGCTGGCCGAGCAGGTCCTCGGGTCGCACCAGCGGGGCGTCGGCCAGCGAGAGGATCGTGCCCGGGAACTTCTGGTACTGCGCACCGATGATCACCAGATCGGCGCCCTCGGCGTTGGAGCGGGCCACCCCGTCGGCGGCCGAGATGTTCATCAGGGCGGCCCCGCTGACGGTGTTGGCGTCCCCGGCGACGTTGGGTCCGCCGGCCGCCAGGCTCACGGTGAGACCGAGGTCGTCGAAGAGGCCGTGGTCCTGGGCGAGGTAGGTGCCGCCGAACTGCACCGAGTGCGTCCACGACAGCTGGAAGGTGACGTCGTCCCCGTCATCCGTGGGCATGCCGGAGGGTTGTTCGCGGGCGCAGCCGACCAGCCCGGCGCCTGCGAGCGCCCCGAGGCCGCCGATCATCGCACGGCGGCTGAGAGACAAGGAGGGAGCCATGGCCAAGCCTTTCGCAGGGGCCGACCAGGTGTGGGATCCGAGCCTGCCGGCTCACCTGATCGTTTCGTTGATCCTACGACGCTCGGCGGCGGGTGGCCGGACGCGAACTCCCAGGTGATCGTCCACCCACTCGTGGCACTTCGCTGGGCCGCGGCCCGCGGGCGTGGGCATTGGCCCTTGGACGTATGGTCGAAGGCGTGGAGTGGTTGGTGATCGTCGCGGTCGTCCTCGTGGTGGGCGGCCTCGCGCTGGCGTACAACGCGATGGTGCGCCGCCGCGTGCGGGTGCGCGAGGCCTGGGCTCAGATCGACGTCCAACTGCAGCGACGCCACGACCTCATCCCGGGCCTCGTGGCCACGGTGAAGGGGTACGCCACCCACGAGTCCCAGACCTTGGACGCCCTCACGGCCGCCCGCACAGCCGCCGTCCGCGCGCAGGCCTCGCATGATCCAGCCGTGGTCGGCCGGGTCGAATCCGAACTCGAGAACCGGCTCGCCTCGCTGTTCGTCGCCGTCGAGGGCTACCCACAGCTGCGCGCCGCGGACGCCTTCGGGCGCCTGCAGGAGGAGCTCGTCGCCACCCAGGACAAAATCGCCTACGCGCGCCACTTCTACAACACATCGGTGCGCGACCTGAACACCTCCATCGAGACCCTGCCGGGCAGTCTGTGGGCGAGACCGCTCGGATTCACACCGGCGTCGTACCTCGAGATCGACGCCGCCGCCCGCATCCCCGCGGTCGTCGACCTCGGTGACGACGCCGTCGCCGGCGGGGAGGCATCCGCCGAGTTGCCGCGGGCGCGCCCCGGCGAAACCAACCAGACGCAACGCTCCGGTGAGGAGGAGCCCCGTGTATGAACAGATCACCCGCAACAAGCGGCTCAGCGTGGTCTACACCATCGTCTTCTTCGTCTTCTGGGCCGCCATGGGTGCGCTCGCCGGGCTGCTCATCATGCTGTTCACCGGACGCCCCGAGCGCAGCGCCGCCGCCACGGTCGACGCGGCAGCCACGGGGAGCGCCGCGATCGGCGGGGGAGTTGTCGCCGCCGTCCTCGCGCTCGGCGCCGTCGCGTTCGTCCTCACGACCGGGCCGCGGGCCGTCCTGGCGCTGTCCGGCGCCCGCCCTGCCGAGGCGAAGCGCGACGCCCAGGTGATCAACCTTGTGGAGGCGCTGGCGCTGGGTTCCGGGCTGCCGGCACCCACCGTGCACATCATCGACGACCCCGCGCCCAACGCGTTCGCGACGGGGACGAGCCCGAAGAACGCCGCCGTCACCGTCACCACGGGCCTGCTCGCCCTGCTCAACCGCGAGGAGCTCGAGGGGGTCCTGGCCCATGAGATCAGCCACATCCGGAACTTCGACGTGCGGCTGATCCTGATCGTGACCACGCTCATCGGCCTGGCGGGCATGGTGTCGACGATCGCGTTCCGCTCGGCGTTCTTCGCGCGCGGCGGCCGCAACCAGCAACAGATGGCGATCGTCATCATCGTGATCGGGGCGCTCACGGGGCTGTTCGCCGTGCTGCTCGGGCCGCTGGTCAAGATGGCCTTGTCGCGCAACCGCGAGTCCCTGGCCGACGTGAGCGCCGTCGACCTCACGCGCAATCCGAGCGGGCTGATGCGGGCGCTGCAGAAGCTGGAGGCGAACGCCGCCCCGATGGCGCGCTCGAACTCAGCGGTGAACGCCATGTGCATCAACGACCCCCAGGGCCGCGTTCCGGAGCAGCGACGCAGCTGGCTGAGCCGGCTGTATGACTCCCACCCGCCGATGGCCGAACGCATCCGGGTGCTCGAGCGCCTTCA
>JAKDIK010000174.1 GCA_030450535.1 Propionibacteriaceae bacterium | reverse complement strand
CGCGTGTGCACCTCAATGCTGCAAAACCTCTGCTGGAGCGATGGTTTATGCAGCATTGACATGCACACACCCGGGCCGCATCCCTGGCCGGGACGCGTCTCGCCGGCGCGGCGCGCCACGGTTAGAGTGCGGTGAGTGCTGTGGTGAGACCAAGCGCCAAGTACGGACCCACCCACAACCCCGGGCCATACGCGAACGCGCCGCGACCGCCTCGCACGGCGTGCACGATGCCGAGCCCGGCTCCGGCTGCGGTGCCGAGCACCACGGACCAGATGCTCACCGTCAGGCCCTCGAGCGCCGCCACGGCCCCGAGAGTCGCCGCCAGCCGGACGTCGCCGTAGCCGACCTGTCGGGTCACCAGCCACACGAGATGGAAGAACCCGCCCACCACCAGCGCACCCGCCGCCGACCAGACCAGCACCCAGGGATCCCGCCGGAGGGCCGCGGCCACCCCGACGCCGAGGGCCGCCACGGCCCAGCCCACCCGGGCGAGCGGCAGCGGGAGCCAGGTCGTCCGCGCGTCGATGCCGATGGCCAGCACGTTCACGGTGCCCAGGGACGCCCAGGCGAGCCAGTGCGCCGGTGGGGTCAGCGCCGCGGACGCCAGCGTCGCGGCCAGCGCCAGAATGCCCACCGCCAACGCGAAGCGCGGCGTGGCCAAAGCGGCGTAGTCGGGCGCTTCGCCCGCACGCGGCAGGCGCCGGAGCGCCCAACCGGACGTGGCTGCGGTGGCCAGGGCGGCCACCACGGCGACGATGATCGATGGCCAGGGCACGGCCCGAGCCTAGGCCGCCGGGGCGTAGCGGGCGCCGCTGACTGCCTCTTTGTCGGCCGTGGCGTGGGCGGCGAGCACGCCGAGCGCCCAGCGGGCGCTGATGCGGTGAGCCGTGCCCGTCAGCAGGACGGCGCTCACGTCGAGCGGCACGCCCATCCGCAGCGCCAGTTGGGCTGGGTCGAAGCCCCGGCGGGAGAGCTCGGTGAGACGACGGCAGGTGGGCGCGGCGTCCACCCGCGTCGAGTCCAGCTTGGTCAGGCGCTGAGCCGTGACGCCAAGCAGTCCGTACGCGGCCTCGCGGGGGAGCCGGCGCAGGGGGCGTCCCCCACGGCCCTCGACGAGGGACGTGGCCAGGCTGACGGTGAGTCCGGCGCTCAGCGCGATGACCTGCCACGGAACACCGGTGATCTCATGGAGCTGGAGCAGATGCGCGCGAAAGGGTGCGGCGTCCACCCAGGTGGGGACGCTGTGGCTGGGCTGGGTGCTGATCATGGCCTCTCCTTGGTGATAGCTCTCACCCGGACAAGGCCACCGAAACAGTCACATTGTGAGTGCCCCCGGTCAACTTTCTTCGCGAGACGCTCGCACAGGTGGCCCCAGCGGCGTCAATCCCTGCGCCCGGAGCTGCCGGCGCTCACGTGATCGGAGGGCCCCACGCACGCCGACGGGGGCGCCGCCCGTGGGCGACGCCCCCGTCGGGGTCGACGCGTCGGATCCAGCAGGACCGACGCGGTGGTCAGCGCGAGGGGATCAGCGCTGCGCCTTGGTGAAACCCGCGGCCTCGGCCGCGTCCTCACTGTTGAACCAGACGTCGGCGATGGTGCGCTCGTACCCGCCGTTGCCGTGGACGTGGAACTTCATCGAGCGCTCGTTGCCCTTGATGGCGTAGCCCTCCGGCGGGTTGGTCCCGACGTAGGACCCCTCCCCGTAAGGGCTATCGACGAAAGGGTCGGCATCGCCCTCCGCGGCGTCCGTCCGCACGGCCTCGTCGGCCAGCGCCTCGTCCTCGGCGGCCTTGGCTGCCTCGTCGACGGTCACCACCGGCTCCTCGGCAACGACGGTGGCCTCATCGGCGGTGTCGTCCATGAAGACGGCGGCCGCGTCGGTGGCGTCCTCGGCCTCGGTGAGGTCATCGGCCAGGTTCTGGGCCGTCGTCGGGACGTACGGCGAGCTCGGCTCGTGGGCCTGCCAGCCGGAGTCGGCCGGGGCGAGGAACTTCTTGAGGGCGAGCGCCACCGCCGCGAGCAGGCCGCCCGCGAGGACCACCTTGCCGATCGTGCCCCACACCGACGCGCGTCGCTTCTGCGGCACGACGTGCTTGGGCACCTCCGGCAGCTCGAACTTGGACGTGGTGCTGGCTGCGTCGTGCAGCACGTCGCTCAGCCACGGGATCAGGCCGTACTGCACCTTGCCGCGCGCGCCGTCGATGACCGGAGCGACCCGCTGGTACGCGTCGTCAACGGCCGGGCCGACCCGGTCGAGGGCCTCGTCGATCTTCGGGCGGGCGCTGTCGATGGCATCCGCGGCGAACCCCGCGGCCTTCTTGCGGGCGTCGTCCGCATAGCCACGGGCGGACTTGTAGGCGTCCTCCGCGCGCGGGGCCAGGTAGTCCTGGGCCTGATGCAGATATGCCTGGGCCTGGGCGAGGGCATCCTTGCCGAGGTCGGTCGCGGCGTGGGTGCTGTCACCGACGGCGCGTTCGAGCTTGCTCTTCCTCACGGTTCCTCCGTATGTGGTTGGGTTCGCGTAATCGCGTGCGACCACCGTAGCCGTTGCCCACTGCACGCAACAGGCGCGGGCGAGGCGGTCAGGGTAACGTGGGGGGCCGATACACCCCTGACCCGATGAAAGGAACATCCACCGTGGCCTCCAAGGCGACCCTCCACACCAACCGCGGCGACATCGTGCTGGACCTCTTCGACGAGCAGGCACCGAAGACCGTGGCCAACTTCGTCGGGCTGGCAAACGGCACGAAGGAATACCGCGACCCCGAGAGCGGCCAGGCCGCCACAGGGAACTTCTACGATGGGCTCACCTTCCACCGCGTCATCGATGGGTTCATGATCCAGGGCGGCTGCCCTCTCGGCACCGGCACCGGGGGTCCCGGGTATCGCTTCGGCGATGAGTTCCACCCCGAGCTGCTGTTCAACCAGCCGTACCTGCTGGCGATGGCGAACGCGGGCCCCGGCACCAACGGCTCGCAGTTCTTCATCACGCTCGGTCCGCAGCCGCACCTCAACTTCCGGCACACGATCTTCGGCGTGGTCGCCGACGATGCGAGCCGCGCGGTGGTCGACGAGATCGGCACGGCTCGTACGGGTCGCGGTGACCGTCCGGTCGAGCCGATCGTCATCGAGTCCGTCGAGGTGTCGCAGGGCTGACGCGCCCACGGCTCGGCGACGAGCGAGGTGGGCCTCCCGCTGAACTCGCCTGCTCCGCGTGCGGCGCGCGGTGGTGCCCTTGGGTGGGCCTCGCCCCGGGGAGGGGCGTTAGTCGCCCAGGGAGAAGGCGGCGTCCAGGTCGTGGGTGCTGTAGGCGCGGAAGGCCAAGTGGGTCTGGGTGTCGACCATGCCGGGCACCTTGTTCATGCGTCCGGTGACGATGTCGGCGATCTCGTCGACCGTCCGGGTACGGACGATCGCGACCAGGTCGATCGCCCCGGTGACGGAGTAGACCTCCGTGACGCCCGGGATGGCCGCAAGCTGCTCGGCAACCTCGGGCACCTGGTCGACCTCGGCGTTGATGAAGACGATCGCGGTGTTCATGGCTGAACCCTAACGCGCCAGGGCGCTCCCTTCGCCCAGCGCGTGCCGGGGCAGGTCGTCGAGCGATATCGTGCCGTGCAGCGGCCAGCTCCAGTCGCCGTCGATGGCGATGAGCCGGACGCCCGGCCGCTCCAGCCACGCGGCAACCCGCTCCGCCTCCTCGATCGTTGCGGCGGGGAGCCCCGGGATGGGAGGCGCGACCCGTTCGGCCGCCGTCTCGGCATCCCGCGCCACGGCCTGCGGCACCTCAGTGGGGCGGGCCAGCGCGGCCGCGGTGAGGCGTCCGTAACGGATCACGTGGATCTCCCAACCCGCATCGGTACGGCACGCGGCGACGATCTGCGGACAGCGGGCCAGGGCCGTCAGCCGCCGGGTGCGGGTGGTCGCGCGCAGGAAGGTGCCGAGGCGGGCGGTGATGTGGCCGGCCTCCTCGAACCGCTCCGCTGCGATGAGCTGGGCGAGCCGCTGCTGGTTGGCCGCGAGCACCGGCCGCACGTCGGCGTCCAGACTCACCCGGACGCTGTCGCTCAGCGTCGCGTAGTCGAGCCGGCTGATCGTGCCGTCGCAGGGCGCGGCGCAACGCCCCATTTCGCCGAGGGCGCAGGCGGTTCCGGGACGCCGTTCGGAAATGCGGTCGGTGCACTGCCGCAGGGGAAACGCGTCATAGAGGGCGTACATGGCCGCCTCGGCGTTCTGGCGGCGTCCGAAGGGGCCCAGGTAGGTCCCGCGGTCGTCGGCGACCTGCCGGACGATCGAGAAGCGTGGGTAGGGCTCGTTCGTGAGCTTGAGCCAGTGCTGCCGCTCGGGGAACTTCGAGCGCCGGTTGTAGCGCGGCGCGTGCGCGGCGATGAGGCGCAGCTCGAGCACCTCGGCCTCCAACGGCGTCCGGCACACCGTCGCCTCGACTCCGGTCGCGATGCGCACCATCTCCTCCATGCGTGGCCGCTTCTCAGCGGCCGTGAAGTACGACCGCACGCGGGAGCGGATGTTCACGCTCTTGCCGACGTACAGCACCTGACGGCGCACGATGCCGTCGCGGTCGGGCAGATCGGCGACGAACGTGTAGACCCCGGGTGCCGAGGGCAGATCGGACGCCAGCGTGCGCTTGGCCCGCCGCTCGGGGGAGACGCCGCGGGTGAACTCGAGCAGATCCTCCAGCGTCGACACGCCGAGGTTGCCGACCCGTTCGAGCAGGCCGTGGAGCACGTGCACGGTGGCACGCGCGTCCGTGAGCGCCCGGTGGTTGGGCGAGACGGGGGCGCGAAAGTGCTGCGCGAGCGTCGCCAGCTTGACGTTGGGCACCTCGTCGCGCAGCAGAACACCACGCGCCAACCCGACCGTGTCGACCACCGACGGGCTGCTCCACGGCGTGTCGAGGGCCGCGCTGGCGCGCTTGAGAAAGCCGACATCGAAGGAGGCATTGTGGGCCACCAGCACCGCACCGCGCGCGAACTCCCAAAACGACGGCAGCACCTCGGCCGCGCGGGGGGCGTCCATCACCATCGCGTTGGTGATGCCGGTGAGGACGCTGATGAGCGGCGGGATCGCCTCCGACGGGTTCACCAGCGTCTGGAACTCGCCCGTCACCTCGCCGCCGCACACACGCACCGCGCCGATCTCGGTGATGGACGCCTCGGGTCCGCTGCCCGTGGTCTCCAGGTCGACCACCACGAAGGTCGTCGTCGCCAAGGGGCGGCCGAGGTCGTCGAAGCTTGGTTGGAGCAGCGCCGGGGAACTCATGACGCAGAGCCTGCCGCCCGGCTCCGACACTTTCCTGCGGGCCGTGCTGGCCGATCGCTGGGGGCGACCGTGCGGGCCGATCCGTGCGGGCCGATCCGTGGGGGCCGATCCGTGGGCCAGCCGGCCGTCTGGCGGCGGATCGTCGGAAGCGCCATCAGAAAATGTCGGAGTGCAAAAATGTCGGAGTGCACTGTGAGGCTGCAGGCATGGAGACGATGTTGGTTGACTGCTTCGGCTGTGCGGCGCGGGGGCCGGCCTGTTCGGAGTGCGTGGTGTCGGTGCTGCTGGGGATGCCCGATCGGGCCGATCCGCCGCTGGCCGACGACGAGGTGGCGGCCCTGGACGCGCTGGCAGGGGGCGGGCTGCTGCCGCCGTTGCGGCTGGTGCACCCGGTGGCGTCGCGCCCGGTGGAGCGTTGGTCGGCTCGCGGTGGCGACGCCGAGGGCATCACCCCGCTTCGGCGCCGGCGTCCGGCCTGATCGTGATGCGGGTCGGCGTGCGGAGGGGCCCGGTAGCGGTTGCGATCGAGACCGGGATGGGGATCTGGGTTGCGGTGCGCGTTCTGATCGCGCGGGTCCGCAGGACGGGCTCGGGCATCGATAGCCTGCGCGCATGGCCGCACCCACTGCGTCCGGACGATCCGGTCCGGCGTGCATCGCCCGCCGGACCCTTCTGGGTGCTGCGGTCGGAGCACTGGAGGGCTGCTC
>JAKDIK010000173.1 GCA_030450535.1 Propionibacteriaceae bacterium | reverse complement strand
TTGGGGTCAACCATCTCCAACTACGACTGGAGCGTCACGGTGAACGCCTTTACCGCGAACGCCACGGAACAGGTGCTCGCCGCGAGCCCATACAGCGATGAACCACCCGAGGGCCAGACCTATGCCCTGGTCAACGTGACGATTACCCGATTGGCGGCCGAAGCGGAGTCCCCCAGGGCGGTACGCGTCATCTACGTTTCAAATAGCGGCAACACCTATGACCACACCTACGTGACTCCCCCTGATGAGATCGACATGAACGATCTGTACGGTGGCGGCACCGTCACCGGCAACGTAGTCATCCCCATCCCTGAGAATGATGAAGGCGTCCTCGAGGTGAGACTTGGATATCGGACGGCCAAGGTCTTCGTGGCCACCAGCTGAATTCCCCGCGCCCAAACCCGCCCGGGCGGGGGCACGCCGCGCATGTGCCACCCCATGCGGGAGTGTTCGGACGCGGCTAGGCGGGGTGGTGAACGAGCGGGTTCACGACGCGCAGTGCGGGAAACCAGGAGTAATCGCGGTCGGCCGACCAGAGTTCTGTCACCCCGGCGTCGAGGCAGATCGCGGCGATCCGCGCGTCGTGGACGCGAGGCCCCCTGATGTCCCCGCGTGCGAGCAGGCGTCCGAGGGTGTCCAGGTGATGTGGCTGCTCGGCGAGCAGTTGGACGCGCGGGCTGTCCGTGAGCGCGCGAACGGCGGCCAGCGCCTGCGCCATGGTGCTCGGGGGCTGGTACACCCGTGGATGGGTCACGACCGCGAGAAACTCGTGGACGCACGGCCACGGTAGGCCCACCTGGCCCTGGGACTGCAACAGCCCGGTGAGGGCAGCCAACGCCAGAAGATGGTGCGGGGAGTCCTCGCGATGGGCATAGACGATGAGATTCGTGTCCAGCGCAATCATGCGTCAGGCAGCCCGTACGACCGAGCGATCATCGCCTCGGGCTTGAGCTCGGCGACCAACCCCTCTCCCGAGACCGTCGGAAAGGAGAAGTCGGCGCGAGGCTGGGCTCGCCGCACGGTGACCTCGCTACGAAGACCCGACAGCACCAGGTCGCGCAGGCTGGTTCCTGTGTCGCGAGCCAGCGCCTTGGCCTCCGCCGCGAGGCCATCGGGGATGTCGATGGTCGTCTTCATACGGGCAACAGTATCATGCATGCCGTACTCCCGTATCGGGATGGGCGCCGGATGAGCCGGTCGATTGCATGGTGCCGGTCGACCTCGCTTCACTCATCCAACCCCTGAGGTGCACACATCTCGCCGATTGCTGAACTTTCTAAGAGCGGAGTAACGAATTTGTTGCTCTTGTGGCATCAGGACACCTCTTGGCGGCGCCGGAACGCCGGGCTCGCTACCGTACTGTGCGCGCGGGAGCGCGCGAGTGAAAGGGAACGCCATGACCGATCAGCACCAGCCACCTCAACCCCAGACCCCACAGGCCGGACCCAGCCCTCAGGTCCAAACCGGCGATGTGCAGAACTATCCATATCCCCCGCAGGGAATACCCGGCCAGCCCGGGGCGTCCGCAGCCCAACCCGGGGGGATCGCAGCGCCGCCGGCCCGCAAGGGCACGATGGGTCTGATCGCGCTGATCATCGCCGTGGTCGGGTTCCTCTTCGCCGTCATCCCCGGCGCGATGATCGTGGGCTGGCTCCTGTTGCCGGTCGCGTTCATCCTCGCCCTGGTCACCTTCTTCCTGAAGGACCAGAAGAAGGCGCTCGCGGTCGCGGCGCTGATCGTGTCCATCGTGGGCACGATCGTCGGTGTGATTGCCACGCTGGTCGTGGTAGGGAATGCCATCACGGAAGCGTCGGGCGGCGCCGTCCCCGCCGCACCTGCCGCGCCGGCGACCGCCGGCGCCGCCGGGTCCGCTGGGGCCGAGGCCGGGTCGGGTGCCGCCTCCGATCAAGGCACCCGGGCGAACCCCTATCCGATGGGGTCAACGGTTGCGAACGACGAGTGGAGCGTCACCGTGAACTCATTCACCGCGAACGCCAACGAACAGGTGAAGGCCGAAAACGAGTTCAATGACGACCCCGCTGAGGGGCAGGCGTACGCGCTGGTGAACGTCACCATCACCCGGGTGGGCACGGAGGCGGAAACGCCGCTCTTCGTCAGCGTCAAGTTCGTCTCCTCGGGAGGAAACTCGTACGACACCACGGACGCCATGGTGGTCGGACCCGATCCGATCGACCCCAGCGAGCTGTACGAAGGTGGCACGGTGACGGGCAACGTCGTCCTGCAGATCCCGGAGGGCGAGGAGGGCGTCCTCGAGATCACACCGGGCCTCCTGGCCGACGACGTCTTCGTCGCCACCAGCTGACTTCTGCCGGCGCCGGCCTGCGGCCGCGTTCGTTCCGTCGGGACGGACGCGGCCGTTTGGCAGCCCTCACTCATTCAGCCCCACGTCGCCATCCAGCCCCACGTCGCTAGTCCAACCTCACGTCGCTGGTTGAACATCGACGTCGCTGGTCCAACCTCACTCCGCTGGCGTCCCAACACCAGCGGAGTGATCTCTGACCAGCTGGGTCGAGTTTCGACCAGCGAAGTGATGTTCGACCAGCGAAGTGATGTTCGACCAGCGAAGTGATGTTCGACCAGCGGAGTCATGTGCGACGCGCGGTGACGCGGTCGGAGGAAAGAGCGGTTGCCCACGCAATGCGCCCTCGCGGCCCGTCACCACAGTTTCGTCGCCTCCAGCTGGCACCCCGACGAAGTGAGCGCGACTCACTGGAAACATTGGATCGGCAGACGGGCCCGATGTTTCCAGTGAGTGGCACTCACCAGTTACGTGCACGCCTCAATGCTGCGAAACCGTGGCCAGGACCGTGGTTGTGCGGCATTCAGACGCACACGACAACAACCCCGGCGCGCCATCCCGCGTCACATCACGTCACCCCTGGGCAGATCCTTCACCGCCCCCCATCAAGGTTCGACCGCGTCACAGCCCGAGCCCGGACGCCAGCTCCGAGGCAACGACAACAAGGGCTCGACCGGGGGTCAAGATCTGGCCGCGGACGCGTCCGGAGCCCTTGCGCACCCGCCCGGCCGGGGTTAACTTTCGGTCGACGCCTCCGCGCCACCACGGCTGTCAGCACCAAGGAGGGTCCAGCCTCATGAGTTCCCCCGTTCCCACCGCCAGCGGCGACACCACCCCGGACAACACCGCATCGCGCCACTACCTCGAGGGTGCCGCGCGCACAAAGCTCGTGGTCTGGATGCTCATCACTACCACGGCCCTCTTCTCGTGCTACCTGGCCGCCGGCGCCGTCCTGCTTCCGGCGCAGGTGCAAAACATCGACCCGGCCCTGAAGGAGGCCAACCTGGCGATCGTCACGTCGATCTCCAGCTTCGCCACCCTCTTCTGCCAACCCATCGTCGGCGCGCTCTCCGACCGCACCCGCAGCAAGCTCGGACGCCGCGCGCCCTGGATGCTCGGCGGCGCCTTCCTCGGCGGCATTATGCTGGCGCTGCTGCCGGTCATCGGCACGAACGTCGCACTGATCGCCATCATGTGGGTGCTCGCGCAGGTCTCCCTGAACGGCCTGCAGGGCCCGCTCAGCGCCTTGGTGTCGGACCGCCTCGCGGAGAACTATCGCGGCACGGCGTCCGCCTTCTTCGGCGTGGGCTCGACCATCGGCATGACGCTCGGCGTGGTCGTGGCCGGCCTGCTCATCAACCAGATCGGGCTCGGCTACGCGATCTTCGGCGGCGGCGTGATCGTCGCCACGGTGCTGCTCGTGGTCTTCAACCAGGACCGTTCCTCGGCCGACATGCGGCCTGCGCCCTTCTCGCTGGTCAACCTGTTCAAGGGCTTCGGGACGCCGTTCCGCTCCGCCGACTTCACGTGGGCCTGGCTGCAGCGGTTCGTCATGTTCCTGGGGAGCATGGGCATCGTCAACTACATGCTGTACATCCTGCAGGAGTACATCGGCATGAGTCAGGCCGAGGCCGGCGGCTTCATGGCGATCCAGCAGCTGGTGTACGCCGCGGCGTCCATCATCGCCACCTTCATCGCGGGCCGCATGTCGGACCGCCTCGGGCGCCGCAAGATCTTCGTCTTCATCGCGTCCGGCCTCTTCGCCCTCGGACTGGTCGTGCTGCTGCTCATGCCGACACCCACGGGCGTCCTCATCTACGCCGTGCTGGGCGGCATGGGCTTCGGCGCCTACATGGCCGTGGACGTCGCGCTCGTCGTCGACATCCTGCCCGACCCGAACGACGCCGCGAAGGATCTCGGCGTCATCAACATCGCCAACAACGTGCCGCAGATGCTGGCGCCGATCATCAACGTGTTCCTCATCGGCGCGTTCGGCTACGTGGGCCTGTTCCCCTGGGGCATCGCGCTCGTCCTGGCGGCGTCCCTCCTGGTGATCCCGATTAAGAAGGTCCGCTGAGCGATCGGCGCACGCGGGCGGCTGCCTCAGGCCGCTCGGCTGGCGCGCGCACCTCGCGGAAGGTCAGGCGCCCCCGACGCTCGCCGCGGCGAGAAAACTCTCCTTCGTCAGCGGCGAGACGCCGTGGGCGCCGTCCAGCAGCAGGCGCCACAGGCGCTGGCGGGCCAGGATGCACGCGCCGGTGGCCGCGGCGAACTGATCGAGCTCGGTCAGCGCGACGGCGGGCGGCGACTCCAGTCGCGCGGCCAGGGCGGCGGTGAACGCAGACACGTTCGGTCCGAAGGCCGGCGCCAGCGCGCCGCCGACGACGAGCAGGCTCGGGTCGACCAGACCCACCGCCAGCGCGACCTGCGGCGCGATGCCGTCGAGATAGCACCGCGCCTCGGCGGCGGTGGTGCCATCACCGGTGGCCGGCGGCAGGAGTTCGTTGAGCGACAGCTCGCCCGCGCTGCCGTGGGCGCCCAGGTGAAGCTGGCCCGAGAGCAGCAACGCGATTGAGTGACGGCGTCCGAGACTGACCAGCATCACGTCGTCGACGCCCCGCGCCGCGCCCACCTCGTGCTCGGCCCACAGCGCCGAACGCGTGTCGTGGCAGGTGAGCACGTCGCCGGGCAGGACGTCGGCGAACACGTCCGCGGGGCGCGCGCCCTCCAGGTGGGCCAGGGCCAGCGAGCGCAGGAGGCGTCCGTCGGCGTCCAGCGCGCCGGAGACGGCCAGGCCGGTCGTCCAGACCCGCTCGATCGGGACGCCGGCGAGCAACTCGGTGAGGACGGTCCTCGTCCCCGCGGCGTCGCGCGGCGGCACCGCGGCCTCGCCGATCACGCGCACGTCGCCGGCCAGGTCGGAGACCACCGCGCGCACGGCGCGGCCGCCGAGGTCGATGCCCAGCGTCAGGGCGTCCGGCTGGGCGAGCCGGTAGGTGCGCGCCGGACGGCCGATGCCCGCCTGCGCGGGCGCCAGGTCGGCCACCCAGCCCTTCGCGCCGAGCGCTCGGAGCACCGCCCGGACCGAGGCCGTGGTGAGCCCGGTCGCCGCGGCGGTCTCCGCGACCTTGTGCGGGCGCCCGTCGGCGAGGGCGGCCACGACAACGCGTTCGTTCCACTGCCGAACCGAGGACGGGTCGGCCCCTGCCGGAGGCGGCGGGGGTGGCCCCATCACCTCGGGGGTCATGGCGCGCGGTGGGGGTCCATCTCCCGGACACTACCGGAGGGCTGCGTCACCAGCACGCTTGCGGCGTCCGCATGCTGGCGGAAGTCGCGGCGGTACCGGGCGAGCCAGGCCTCGGCGAAGCCGTCGGCGTCCGCCCGGTCGACCAGGGCCCAGACGCTACCGCCGTAGCCCGCACCGAACGCGGACGCGGCGTGCGCGGCCTGGTCCAGGGCCGTGGCGACGAGGGCGCGCGTCTCGGGGGTCTGGTTGCCGAGGCCGGCGTCCGCTCCGGCCTGGGAGGCGGCGACGAGGTCGCCGAAGCCGGCCAGGTCGCCGGCGGACAGGGCGTCGGCGGCGCGGGGAATGAGGTCCTCGGATTCGGTGAGGAACTGGTGGACGCGGCGGGCCAGCTCGGCGTTCTGCGCGCGGGCCTCGCGGTCCTCGATCTGCACCGGCGGGTGCTTGCTGAAGTAGG
>JAKDIK010000172.1 GCA_030450535.1 Propionibacteriaceae bacterium | reverse complement strand
AGCGTCACGACTGGCCGGGCAATGTCCGCGAACTGGAAAACGTCATCCAGCGCGCAATGCTGCTTTCGCGGGGCGAGATGATCACGCCCGCCGACATCATCTTCGATCGACCGACCCAGCATCGCCGGAAGGTCGCGGGCGTCGTAGTTGACCAGCCCGTGGCCGACCAACTCGCCGGTCGGGCCGTCCAGCCGCACGGGATCACCGGCGTGGAACTCACCCTCCACGCGGGTCACTCCCGCGGGCAGCAACGAGGCGTGGCGCTCCACGAGCGCCCGGACGGCCCCGGCGTCCAGGTGCAGGACGCCCTCCTCGCGCGAGGCATACGCGAGCCACAGCATCTTGCGGGAGCGGCGGCGCCCGGAGGCGTGGAAGAGGGTGCCGACCGGTTCGCCCGCCAACGCCTCGGCCACCTGGTCGGCCGACGCGAGCACGGTCGTGATGCCGGCGTGGGTGGCGATCTTGGCCGCCTCCAGCTTGGTGGCCATGCCGCCGGTGCCGGCGTCGGTTCCCCCGCGCGAGGTGTCCACGACGAGGTCATCCACCTCGGGCACGTCCACGATGCGCCGCGCCCCGGGTCGGGCGGGGTGATCGGTGTAGAGCGCGTCCACATCGGAGAGCAGGATGAGGGCGTCCGCCCGCACCACGTGCGCCACCAGCGCGGCCAGCTTGTCGTTGTCGCCGAAGCGGAGTTCGTTGGTGGCGACCGTGTCGTTCTCGTTGACGACGGGGACGACTCCCATCTCGAGCAGTTTCGTGAGGGTCCGCAGGGCGTTGCTGTAAGACGCCTGCCGCCGCACGTCGTCGATGGTGAGCAGCACCTGGCCCACCGTCAGGCCGTGCGCCGCGAACAGCGATGTGTACCGGGCCAGCAACAGCCCCTGCCCCACGGACGCGGCCGCCTGACGGCTCGCCAGGTCGCGCGGCTTCCTCCGCAGGTGCAGCGGGGCGCGGCCGACGGCGATGGCCCCCGAACTGACGACCACCACCTCGCGCCCCGAGGCCCGGACGGCAGCGATCGCGTCCACGAGGCGTCCGATGCGGACGTGGTCGACCTGGCCGTCCCCGCCGGTGATGGACGAGCTGCCGATCTTGACGACGACGCGGCGCGCCGCGCCGATGCTGGTGCGAATCGGGCTCACGCGTCGTCCTCGTCGGGACCCCACCGCCAGCTTCGGTTGGGGTCGCGGGGCAGCCCCTCGGCGGCGGCCTTGGCGGCGTGGTACTCGGCGTCCAGCTCGCGGCGGCGGCGCACCGACTCGCGTTCGGCGTGGAGGCGTTCGTCGTCGCCGCGGCGCGCGAGGATCTCGGCGCCGGAGGCGACCTGGGGCGCGAAGTCGAAGACGACCGGGTTGTCCCCCGCCCCGATGGCGACGGCGTCGCCCTCGCGGGCACCCATCCTCAGCAGTTCGTCCTCAATGCCCAGACGTGTGAACCGGTCGGCCAGGTAGCCAACCGCCTCGGGATTGCTGAAGTCGGTCTGCTTGACCCACCGCTCCGGTTTGGCCCCCTGGACGCGCCACACGAAGCCGCCCTCGCCATCCCCCATCCGGCGAATGGCGAACTCCGGCCCACCCGCGACCGGCGCGGGCCGAATGACGATTCGTTCCGGCTCCCTCGGCGGCGCGCTGGCGCGGCGCTCTTGGACAAGCTTCGCCATCGCGAACGTCAGCGCCTGAAGCCCCTCCCCCGATTTCGTCGAGACGCGGAACACGCGCAGGCCGCGGGCCTCGAGGTCCGAGGCGACCATCTCGGCCAGCTCGGCGGCGTCCGGGATGTCGATCTTGTTGAGGGCCACGAGCCGCGGCCGATCCTCCAGACCGCCGTGGGCGGTGAGTTCGCCCTCGATGATGTCCAGGTCGGTGACGGGATCGCGTCCGGGCTCGTAGGTGGCGCAGTCGATGACGTGCACGAGCGCCTCGCAGCGCTCGATGTGGCGGAGGAAGTCGTGGCCCAGCCCGCGGCCCTCGGACGCCCCTTCGATGAGCCCCGGGACGTCCGCGACGGTGAACGTCGTGGCACCCGCCACGACCACCCCCAGGTTGGGCACGAGGGTGGTGAACGGGTAGTCGGCGATCTTCGGACGCGCACGGCTGATGGCGGCGATCAGACTCGACTTGCCCGCGCTGGGGAATCCGACCAGCCCCACGTCGGCGAGCACCTTGAGCTCAAGGGTGATCGTCCGCTCCTCGCCCTCCTCGCCGAGCAGGGCGAAGCCGGGGGCCTTGCGGGCCGAGGTGGCGAGAGCGGCATTGCCCAGCCCGCCGCGTCCCCCCGCCGCGATGACCACCTCGGCGCCCTCACCGATGAGATCCGCGAGAATCTCGCCGGTGTCGGCGTCGGAGATGACCGTGCCGTCGGGCACGGCCAGGACGACGTCGTCGCCGTGGGCACCCGCCTTGTGACCACCCTCGCCGGGCTGGCCGTTCGTGGCCCGCCGCTGCGACTGGCGGTGATAGTCGACGAGCGTCGTCAACCCCTCATCGACGCGCAGGACCACCGACCCCCCTTGGCCACCGTTCCCCCCGTCGGGGCCGCCGAGCGGCTTGAACTTCTCCCGGTGCACCGACGCGCAGCCGTGGCCGCCGTTGCCGCCGGCGACGCGCAGCGTGGCGCGGTCGACGAACGAGGGAATGGCCATGGTGGGACTCCGGTCTGGCGATGGCGGGACCCGCCGATTCTACCGGGTCCGCGTTACAGACCGCGGAAGGCCTCCGTCTCGCGGCGCTGCTTCTTGGTCGGACGCCCCGCACCCCGGTCGCGCTGGGCGACCCTGCCCTGCATCTGGACGATCGGCGGCGGCTGGGCCGGGGTCTTGTCGAGGTAGGCGCGCTGGGCGATACCCGCGCCCACGCGCTTGACGAGCGTGGGGTCGAGCACCTCCAGGACGCGCTCGGTGTGGTCGTCGGTCCGGATGCGGATCGTCTGACCCTCCACCACGAGCGCCGCGGGCTTGGCGGGCGCGCCGTCCACCCGCACGTGGCCGCCCCTGATCGCCGACGTCGCCAGCGAGCGGGTCCTGTAGACCCGCACCGACCACAGCCACGCGTCGAGGCGTCCCATACGGTCACTGTAGACGTGATCCTCACCGCGCTGACTGGTGCCGGGGCGGCATTAACACCCGGAACCCGGAACAGCCCACCAGAAATGATTAGCAGAACGCCCGCCGCCCCACGCTTTCCCTGGGGCGGGCGGGGCGCGGCGACCCGCCTGGAATCAGCGCCGAGGTGTGAACAGCGGCATGTTTCATCCACAGATGTGCCCCCCGTGACGGATTTCGGGGGTCGCGGCCGAATGTGAGGGCGTGAACGAATCCATTCGGACGGCCCTCGCGGCCGACCTGGGCGTCCTGCGCCGAGCCGACCACCGAGACCTGGCCACCCGCATCGACCGCGCCCTCCGCCAGGGCGATCTGATCGCGCTCTTCCCCGGCGTCTATGTCGCTGCCGGCACGCAGAACTCGCTGGAGATCCAGATGCGCGCGATCGCCGCGGCAGCGCCGGACGCCGTGGTCACCGGCTGGGCCGCGGCCACAGCGCACCGGTGGGAGGTCCCGCGTGGTCGCCGGATCGACGTGGCGTCACTCCAGCTTCAACCCCGCGCGTGGATCCGCGTGGAGGAACGAAGTGTGCCCGCGCCGTTGATCATGCGTCCTCGCCGCCTGCGGCTCACGAGGCGTCCGCTCACGGCGCTCGACCTGGTGCCGGAGCTGGGTCCTGAGGCCCTCTACGTGGCGTTGAGGAGCGGTGTCACCCCCGCGGCGGTGGCAGAGGCCTTTGCCCTGACACCCAAGCGGCGGGGCAACCGGGCACGCGCGGCCGCCGTCGCAGCGTGCACCAACAACGCGTGGTCCGCGGCCGAGGCAGCCGCGCACCTTGGCCTCGTCACCCGCGGGGTCACCGGCTGGGTGGCCAATCGTGTGGTGGCCGGCGCCGAGGTGGCGGAGCGGTTCGTCCTTGACATCGCCTTCGAGGACCTGCGGCTGGGCTTCGAGATCGACGGGCGCGCCTATCACGGCAGCAGGGAACAGTTCGAGCATGACCGCGAGCGCGTGCTGCGGTACGCAGAACTGGGGTGGGAGGTCATCCGCGTGACGGCGGCGTCCGTCCTGGCCAACCCGGACGCCTTCGCCCGTCGGGTGCGGACGATCCTGCAGGTGCGGCGAGGTGATCGGAGTGGTTGGCGCTGATTCCAGGGGTGTCACGGACCAGTGGAACGTCTCACTGTGACACCTCAGCCCCGTGACCCCCCTGGGATCAGCGTCCCGGACGCAACAAAACGACGCCGCCCCGATCGGGACGGCGTCGCAGGGACAGCGGGTGGCTCAGGCGTCGGCCTGGGCCACGTTGACGACCTTGCGGCCCCGGCGGGTGCCGAACTCGACGGTGCCGGGCTGCAGGGCGAACAGGGTGTCGTCGCCGCCACGGCCGACGTTGTCGCCGGGGTGGAAGTGGGTGCCGCGCTGGCGGACGATGATCTCGCCCGCGCCCACGACCTCGCCGCCGAAGCGCTTGACGCCGAGGCGCTGGGAGTTGGAATCGCGCCCGTTGCGGGAGCTCGATGCGCCCTTCTTGTGTGCCATGTCAGTTACCTCAGCTCTCGATGCCGGTGACCTTGACGCGGCTGTAGCGCTGGCGGTGGCCCATGCGCTTCTTGTAGCCGGTCTTGTTCTTGTACTTCAGGATGCGGATCTTCGGACCCTTGTGCTCCGCGAGCACCTCGGCCGTCACCGACACCTTGTCGAGCTTCGCCGCGTCGGTCGTCACGGCGTCGCCGTCGACCAGCATCAGCGGGGTGAGCTCGACACTGCTGCCGATCTCCGCGTCGATCTTGTCGACGGTGAGGACGTCGCCGACGGCAACCTTGTGCTGGCGTCCGCCGCTGCGCACGATCGCGTACACGCCTGACCTACTCTCTCGCGATTAGCTTGTCGTTGAGGGTGCTGGAGGCGGCGAATACATCGCGCCCGCGCAGGCACCGAAGGTCTACTTTACGCGGCCGGCAAGCCAAGGGTCAAACCGGACGCCGCGGGCGCGGCGCCGGTGCCGCCGGACGCCGGCGCTCCAGGTAGGCGATGTCCCGGCCGAACGAGAAGACCAGCAGCCCCAGCGCCACGCCCGTGACGACTTGGGCACCCACGATCGGCACGAACGGCGCCAGCGCCACCGCCAGAGCGACCGCCTGCAGCGCGGCGATGACCCGGCGGGATGCCAGGAACGGCAGCTTTCCGCGCCAGGCGGGGCGCACGAACGCCCCCAGCCAGAACAGGTAGGGGGCCAGGCCGATCCCGAGCGCCCAGGGCGCGAACGGCACCACCGCCAGACACGTCACCGCGAGGATGGCGGCGTCCGCCTCCATGTCCCACCGCGCGCCGCGCGCGGTGACGGTGCCGGTGCGCCGGGCCACCGCGCCGTCCACCGCATCCAGAGCCAGCGTCGGCACGGCCAGCCCGAAGAGCAACCAGGAGCGCTCGGGCAGGATCCCCGCCAGGGTCAGCGCCACCAGCGCGGCGACGCCCACGCCGAGCAGCGAGCGGAACAACGTCACCCGGTCGGCCGGCGTGAGACCCCGCCAGTGCCGTTCGGCCGTCGATGACACCCAATCCACCTCCCACAAGCCATGATGCCATGGGTCCCTCACTCCCCCGCGGCGAGGAACGCCAGCACGGCGCGCACCCGGCGGTTCTCCTCGTCCGGCCCGAGGTCGAGCTTGGTGAAGACGTTGGCCACGTGCTTGCTCACGGCGCCGGCCGACAGCACGAGCGTCGTGGCGATCTGGGCGTTGGACAGCCCGCGCGCCATCAACTCCAACACCTCGGATTCCCGGGGCGTCAGCGCGGACAGTCGGGACGGCGTCCGGCGCAGCAGGCGGGCGGCGACGTCCGGGTCGATCACGACGCCCCCGGCCGCGACGATCGCCACCGAGCGCATGAAGTCGGCCACCCGGGCGATCCGATCCTTCAGCAGGTAGCCCAACCCACCCACACCCACCGGCGCCGGACCGGCGTCCGGCCCGAACAACTCGGTG
>JAKDIK010000024.1 GCA_030450535.1 Propionibacteriaceae bacterium | reverse complement strand
GCCGCGGCCCGCCCCGCCCGGGCCGGGGGCGCCGCACGGCCGGACAGTGCCAGGACCGCGAGCCCGGAGACGGCGAGAAGAACCAGGGCGACGCGAAGGCTGGTGAAGTCGGACACCAGGCCGATGAAGGGCGAGGCGCCGAGGAAGCCCACGCGCAGCAGCCAGCTGGCGATCGTGACGCCCGCCCCCTCCGGGAGGCCGGGCAGGCGTCCGGCGGCGGCATAGGCAGCCGGGACGACGGTTGCGCACCCGTAGCCGGCGAGGGCGAAGCCGAGGAGGACGACGGGCAGCACCGGGAAGGCGATGACGAGGACGCCGCCGAGCGCGATCAGCGCGCCGCCCGCCCGCATGACCGGGACGACGCCCCAGCGGTCGGTGGCCAGGTCGCCGAGGAAACGGCCCACGGTCTGAGCGCCGATCATGACGACGAAACCGACGCCGGCGATGCCGATGGGGGTGTCCACGATCTGCACCAGGTACAGGGCGGCCCAGTTCATGGCCACCTCCTCGGGCAGGACGCCCACGATCGCGAGCAGCGCCAGCGGAATGATGGCGAGCCACATGGCCTTGGTGAGGCGGGTGGACGCCGGATGGTCGGATTCCTGCTTGCGGCGGGCGTGGAACTCGTCCGGGAGGCGGGAGAGCCAGACGGCGAGGCCGGCGATGGCGAGGCCGACGAGGGTGGCGCTGATCAGGTGCACAGCGAGGGGGACGTGCTGGCTCGCGGCGAGGGTGGCGACCGTGCCGCCGGTCACGGCGCCGAGGCTCCACAGGGCGTGCAGCGAGTTGATGATCGACTTGCCGTGGTAGTCCTCGACGAGGAGGCCGTGGACGTTCTGGGCGGCGTCCGTGACGGCGTCCGCGAAACCGGCCAGGAACATCGCCCCGGCCACGATGAGGACATGGGGCGCGAAGCCGATGATCGCGAAGGCGACGGTCAGGACGGCCGTGCTGCCGAACGCGGTCGGGGCTGCCCCGAAACGGCGAATCAGGGGCGCGGGAAGCCACGAGGCGACGAGTGCGCCGACCGGGTACATGGCGATGAGGACGCCGAACTGCGTGTTGGTCAGCCCGAACGTCTGCATGATCTCGGGATAGCGAGGCAGCAGGTTCGACAACGCGAAGCCGTTGGTGAAGAACAACAGGGAGATGCCGAGGCGGGCGCGTGCGGGGCTCGGGGACGATGCTGACACGATTCAGCATCCTAATGTTGTTGTGTACGTTTGTCCATAACGGCTCAGGTTCGGCGCTTCTGGATCGCTCCCCATTCGTCCCGCAGTCCGACCGTGCGGTGGAAGAGGAGCGGCTGCGTGGTGTCGGCGGCGAAGTAGCCGAGACGCTCGAACTGGACGACCTCGCCCGGCTCGGTCTCGGCCAGGGCCGCCTCGACCCGGGCGCCCGTGAGCAGCTCGACGGAATTCGGGTTGAGGTCGTCCAGCGCCTCACCGGTGGCCTCGCCGGGCACTTCCGTGGTGAACAGACGGTCGTAGAGAGCGACGGTCGCCTCCACCGCGTGCGGCGCCGACACCCAGTGCATGGTCGACTTCACCTTGCGACCGTCGGGGGAGTTGCCCCCGCGGCTCGCGGGATCGTAGGTGGCGTTCACCTGAACGACCTCGCCGCGGTCATCGGTGACGACGTCGGTCGCGGTGACGAAATAGGCGCCGCGCAACCGCACCTCGCGTCCTACCGACAGCCGGAAGAACTTGGGCGGCGGTACCTCGGCGAAGTCGTCGGCCTCGATCCACAGCTCGCCGGAAAAGGCGACCTGCCGCGTCCCGTCGTCGGGGTTCTCGGGATTGTTGGCCACCTCGAAGTGCTCCACGACCGGGTTGCCGTCGGCGTCGGTCGGCCAGTTCGTGAGGACGAGCCTGAGCGGACGCAGGACGGCCATGCGCCGCTGGGCGGTGGCGTTCAGCTCGCGGCGGACGAAGGACTCGAATTCCTCGATCGCCTTGCGGGAGTTGGTGCGCGTGATGCCGACCGCCTCGCAGAAGGCGCGCAGCGCGGCGGCCGGATAACCCCGGCGGCGCAAGCCGCGCAGGGTGGGCATGCGCGGATCGTCCCACCCATCGACGACGCCGTCGTCCACCAGCGTGCGGAGGCGCCGCTTGCTCGTGATGGTGTGCGTCAACTCGAGCCGGGCGAACTCGCGCTGGGTTGGGGCCGGGCTGGCCAGCGGGAGGTGGGCGAGGAACCAGTCGTACAAGGGGCGATGACTCTCGAACTCCAGGGAGCAGAGCGAGTGGGTCACGCCCTCGATCGCGTCGGACTGGCCGTGGGCCCAGTCGTAGGTGGGGTAGATGTCCCAGGTGCCGCCGGTGCGGTGGTGGTCGGCGTGCCGGATGCGATACATGACCGGATCGCGCATCTGCATGTTCTCGTGCGCCATGTCGATCTTCGCGCGCAGCACCTTGGCGCCGTCCGGGAATTCGCCGGCGCGCATGCGACGGAGGAGATCAAGGTTCTCGGCCGGCGTCCGGTCCCGATACGGCGACTCGACGCCCGGCGTCGAAAACGTGCCGCGTTGGGTGCTGATGGTGTCTGCGTCCGAGTCGTCGACGAAGGCCAGGCCGGCCTCGACGAGGTGCTCGGCCCAGGCGTAGAGCTGCTCGAAGTAGTCGGAGGCGTGGCACACGGTGTCGGGGGTGTAACCCAGCCAGGCAATGTCGTCGACGATGGAGTCGACGTACTCGATCTCCTCGGTATCGGGGTTGGTGTCGTCGAGGCGCAGCTTGCAGACGCCGTCGAAACCCTCGGCGATGCCGAAATTGGTGACGATGGCCTTCGCGTGCCCGATGTGCAGATAACCGTTCGGCTCGGGCGGAAACCGGGTCTGGACGCGGCCGCCGTAGGTGCCCGCCTCGTTGTCGCGCCGGATGAGATCGCGGATGAAGTCGTGGGCCGCGGGCGGCGTTTCGGTCATGCGCGGAAGGATAGCGTCGTGGGCGCAAGGGCCGTGAGGGCGTCCGGCCGGGTGGCTGATGGGTGGCGTCCGGCGGGGTGGCTGACGGGTGGCTTCCGGCGGGTTCACGTTTCTGACATAGCTTTTCTGACATAGCTTTTCTTGCCACGTGCGCAGATTTGCTATCTCAGAAACGTGACCGGGGCCGCGGAAAGGAGTACTTGGATGGTGTGGGTGGTCGTCGCGTTGGGCGTGTTGCTCGGCGTTGCCGTGGTGTGCGCCGTCCGGCTCCGGAACCGCTGCGCCGCGCTGTCGGTGGAGAACCAGCGCTGGCGCCGCGTCGCGCGCGAGCGCGCCGACAGGGTCTCGGTCGTCAGCCACGAGGTGCAGACGCCCCTCGCCCTGATCGATGGCGCGTCCGAACTGCTGGGCGACGGGATCGCCGGCCCACTCACCGCCCAGCAGGCCGAGCTCGTCGACACGATCGCCGAGAAGACCCGCGAGATGTCCGCGCTCGCGTCCGACCTGCTCGCCGACGCCAAGATCGACGCCCAGATCTTTCGCCTGCGCACCGCCAGCGTGGACGTGGGACGCGTGGTGCGCGGCGTCGTCAAGGACCTGCGGCGGCTCTATCCGAACCAGATCACCTGCTCGGCCCGCGGGGCGGCGGCTCGCGTCATGGGCGATCCGGAACTCATCGCCCAGGCCATCACCAACTTGGTTTCCAATGCCGCGCGCCACGCGGGCAGGGACGCCCACATCGCCGTACGCGTGCGCACCGCGGACGCCGGCGTCCTCGTCGCGGTCAGCGACGACGGCACGGGGATGTCGCCCCAAACCACCCGCGAGCTGTTCCGCCGGACGCTGGCGGGCAAGAGCGCGGACGGCCACGGACTCGGCATGCTGATCACCCGGCGCATCATCGAGCTCCACGGCGGCCGTTGCCTCGTGGACTCGATGAGCGAGGCCGGGACGACGATCCTGTGCAGCCTGCCGTTGCGCAGCGAGGACGCCGCTGCCCCCGACCTGAGAGAATGGGGAGGGTGAACGCCGCGCCGCTGGTTCTCGTCGTCGACGACGAGCCCCGCATGGTGTCGCTGTTGCAGTTGGCCCTGGAGGCCGCCGGCTACGCCACCTGCGCCGCGTCCGACGAATCCGCCGCCTGGCGCCTGCTCGGCGAGTCCCCGGTGGCGCTGGTCGTGCTCGACGTCATGCTGGCCGGCGCCAGCGGCGTGGACCTGTGCCGCCGCATCCGGCAGCATTCCGACGTTCCGGTGATCCTGCTCACCGCCCTCGGCGACGCCGCCGACCGTGTCGCGGGGCTGGAGGCCGGCGCCGACGACTACATCGCCAAACCGTTCAGCCCGCGCGAGCTCGTGCTGCGCGTCGGGGCCATCTTCCGCCGGACGGCTGAGCGGAAGCCCAGCCCGGTGACCCCCACGCGCCGGGCGGTCGGCGATCTCGTGCTGGACGCCGCGCTCGCGCTGGCCCGCGAGGGCGACCGGAATCTCCACCTCACCCCGGGGGAGTTCAAGCTGCTCTGGCTGCTCAGCGAGCGGCCGGGCCGCACCGTGCCGCTCGGAGTGCTGATGGAGGCGCTCGGCCACGACGACGACGGCTGGGGTGCCCGAGCGGCCCTCCGCACCGCCGTGTACCGGTTGCGCAGCAAGCTCGCGGACGCCGGCGCCTGGGAAATCCGGTCCGAGCACGGCCGCGGTTATCGTCTCGTGACCGGACAGCCCTCGGGTGTGACGACCATCACACAATCGTGATGATTGCCGCTCTCGGCGGGCGGACACGGCCTGTGATCCATTTCTAGACTCCCATGCCAACACAGACTGGCCCCATGGGCCCTGGTCAAGGGAGATCACATGAAGAATCGTTCGTGGGCGGTCGTCGCGGGCGGGACCGCCGCCGTCGCGCTCGCCCTGTCGGGCTGTGTCGTCGACACGGCCGAGCCCGGCGCCTCGGGCACCGGCGGCTCCGGTGCCCTGACCGTGGCCTGCGGTGCGATGGAGGAGGTCTGCGCCGCGTGGACCAACGCTTTCACCGCAGAGACCGGCATCCAGACCTCGTTCGTCCGGCTCAGCTCGGGCGAGACCGTCGCCCGGCTCGCGGCCACGGCGTCCGCACCTGAATTCGACGTGTGGCACGGGGGTCCCGCCGACGGCTTCGGCGCTGCGACCGAGCAGGACCTCATCGAGCCGTACGTCTCGCCCAACGCGTCCGTCATCCCCGACCGGTACAAGGACGCCGACGGCAACTGGACCGGCGTCTACGTCGGCACCCTGGGGTTCTGCTCCAACAAGACGGTGCTGGACGAGCTGGGCCTCGACCTGCCCGGCTCGTGGGAGGACCTGCTCGACCCGAGCCTCAGCCGGCAGGTGTCGACGGCTCATCCGTCCACCTCCGGCACCGCTTTCACCACGCTGTGGACGCAGGTCACCCGCCTCGGCGGCGAGGACGCAGCCCTCGACTACATGAAGCAGTTGCACAACAACGTGCTGCAGTACACGAAGTCGGGCACCGCCCCGGGTCAGATTGCCGGCCGCGGCGAGGTGGCCGTCGGCATCGTCTTCAGCCACGACTGCGTCCTCTACAAGGAGCGGGGCATGACCGATCTCGAGGTGTCGTTCCCGTCCGAGGGCACCGGCTACGAGGTGGGTGGCGTCGCCATCATCAAGGGCACCGACAACCTCACCGCTGCACAGTCCTACGTCGACTGGGCCCTGACGAAGGAGGCCCAGGAGCTCGGCCCGCCCGTTGGCTCCTACCAGCTGCCGACGAACCCGGACGCGGCCATCGACGACCGCATGGTCGACCTCGACAGCGTCACCCTCGTCGACTACGACTTTGCCGCCGCCGCGGCGGCCAAGCGCGAGCTGACCGCCCGGTTCGACGCCGAGGTCGCCGCGCAGCCGCGGGAGTGAGCGCGTGACCACGACGACACCCGAGGCGGCGGCGGCCGCCGTGCCGTCCGCCGGTGTTCCGCGTCGCCGGCGGAGGCCCGGGACGGCCACCGACTGGCTCACGATCGCGATCGTGACCCTGGTCGTCGCGCTGTTGAGCGTGATGATCCTCTACCCGCTCGCGTCCATCTTCAGCCAGGCGTTCAGCGAGCGCGGCTGGTCGATCGTCGTCTCGACGGTGACCTCGCCGGTGAACCGGCAGGTCGTCATCAACACCTTCGTGCTCGGCATCCTGGTGGGCGCGATCGGCACGGTGCTCGGCTTCGTCGCCGCCTACATCCAGGTGATGGTCGACTTCCGGTGGAAGAAGGCGTTCCACCTGGTGTGCCTGCTGCCGATCGTGTCCCCGCCGTTCGCGGTGGCCACGGCGATCATCACCCTGCTGGGCCGCCGCGGCATCATCACGCACGGCGTGTTCGGGCTGCAGACCTCCATCTACGGCCTGCACGGGCTCGTGCTGGTGATGGTGCTGTCGTTCTTCCCCGTGGCCTACATGAACTTCAAGGGGATGCTCGAGAACCTCGACCCTGCACTGGAGGACGCCTCCTCCGACCTGGGGGCGTCCAAGTGGCAGACGTTCTGGAAGGTGACGCTGCCCATGATGATCCCCGGCTTCGCGGCGTCCTTCCTGCTGCTGTTCGTGGAGGCCATCGCGGACCTCGCCAACCCGCTGGTCATCGGCGGCGATTTCACCGTGCTGGCGTCCCGGGCGTTCATTGCGATCACGGGCGAGTACGACGTGGCGGCCGGGTCGGCGTACTCGCTGGTGCTGCTCGTGCCGGCGCTGCTGGTATTCCTCATCCAGCAGTACTGGGTGAGCCGCTCGAGTGCGGTGAGCGTGACGGGCAAGCCCGCGGGCGGACGCCGGCTGATCACGACCGCCGCCGGTCGCGTCCCGCTGCTCGTGGCCGCCGTGGCACTCGCCGTGGTGGTCATCGGCATCTACGCCACGGTGATCCTGGGTGCGTTCACCCGCATCCTCGGCGTCAACAACGAGATGACGCTCGACAACTTCCGCTATGTGCTGAGCGGCATCGGCAACAAGGCGATCGTCGACACGACCATGCTCGCCATGCTGGCCACGCCCGTAGCCGGGTTCTTGGGCATGCTCATCGCCTGGCTGGTCGTGCGGAAGGTCAAGCGGGGCTCGGCTTGGCTCGACTTCCTCGGCATGCTGGGCCTGGCCGTGCCGGGCACGGTCGTGGGCATCGGGTATGCCATCGCGTTCAACACGCCCCTGCGCTTCGAATTGGCGGGTACCACCTTCCAGTTGCTCCCTGCGCTGGGTGGCGGCGCCGCCATGCTCGGCGGCGCCATGGCGATCGTCATGGTGTACGTCATCCGGTCGATCCCGACCGGGCAGCGCTCGGGCATCGCGGCACTGCAGCAGATCGACCCGTCGATCGACGAGGCGTCCGCTTCGCTGGGGGCCGACAGCGTGACGACGTTCCGCAAGATCACCATGCCGCTGATCCGGCCGGCCTTCCTCACCGGCCTCATCTACGCCTTCGCGCGGTCCATGACCACGCTGAGCCCCATCATTTTCATAACCACGCCCCAGACGCGCATCATGACTCAGCAGATCCTCGCTGAGGTGGACGCCGGCCGCTTCGGCAACGCGTTCGCCTTCTGCACGCTGCTGCTGCTCATCGTGCTGGCCGTCATGGGGCTCATGAGCCTGATCGTGCGTGGCCGCGGCGACGTGCGTGCACCCGTAGGAGGGGGAGTATGAGCACCACCCAGCGTCACAGCGACACCGGACGCATCACCTTGACGCACCTCGTCAAGGAGTTCGCCGGACGCGACGGCCTCACCCGCGCCGTCGATGATGTGAACCTCGAGACCTCGCCGGGAGAATTCATCACACTGCTGGGTCCTTCCGGGTGCGGCAAGACGACGACGCTGCGCATGGTGGCTGGTTTCGAGACGCCGACGTCCGGCGAGATCACGCTGGACGGCGCAGACGTCACCCGCCTCACGCCCGACAAGCGTCCGATGGCCATGGTGTTCCAGAGCTACGCGCTGTTCCCGCACCTGTCGGTGTACGACAACATCGCCTACGGCCTGCGCCTGCGCAAGATGGACAAGGCGGGGATCGACGAGGCCGTCCAGAGCGTCATGACGTCCATGGATCTCGTCCGGTTCGCCAAGCGGGCGCCCAACCAGCTCTCCGGCGGGCAGCAGCAGCGCGTGGCGCTGGCGCGCGCGATGGTGATGCGGCCGAAGGTGCTGCTGTTCGACGAGCCGCTGAGCAACCTCGACGCCAAGCTGCGCGTGCAGATGCGCAGCGAGATCCGGTCGGTGCAGCAGCGGCTCGGCATCACGGCGCTGTACGTGACGCACGATCAGGACGAGGCGATGGCCCTGTCGGATCGCATCGTCGTCATGAACCACGGCCGCATCGAGCAGATCGGCACGCCGGATGAGATCTATCGCCAGCCGGCTACGGTGTTCGTGGCGGACTTCATCGGGAGCGCGAACTTCCTTGATCCGGGGCGTGTGTCGCTGGTGGACGGGGTCGCCCGGGTCGATGTGCTCGGAACCCAGCGCGAGCTCCCGGCGGCGCCCGGGTGTGACGAGGCGTCCTCGCATGTGGTGCTCGTGCGTCCGGAATCGGTGGTCGTCCGGGCCGCGCGGGCGGACGCCGCGGGCGAGACCGTGCACGGCAGCCAGGGCCGCATCCTGGCGGCGGTGTTCTACGGCTCGCTGGTCGAGTACGAGATCGACACCGATGCGGGCACGATCGTGGCGGAGGTGACCGATCCGGATCCCGACCAGATCCTGGCCGAGGGCGACGTGGTCACCATTGACTTCCCGCCCTCCCGGGGACGCCTGCTACCGGCCTGATCCGGGCCGCGCAACTGCGCAGCCATGGCCGGTCAGGCCAGGTCGCCGATGCGGAAGCTCGCCAGCTGGGCGTGGGGACGCCGGGCATCGTCGTGCTGGGTGTGGAAGCGCTCCGTGGCGTCCGTCCCGCACAGGGCCAGGATGCGCTGGCGTCCCCCCGGGTGCCGGCCGATCCAGTCCGTGAGGTCGTAGACGGCGCCGTCGATCGCGGCCCAGCAGGATTGCTCCGTGTCGTGCTGGGCGACGTCGGCAAGGCTGTAGGTGGGGGCGTCCGCCGTGGTCGTGCTGGCCGGCGGGGTCAGGCGCTCGGTCCAGGTCGCGGTGGCGCCGGAGTGACCGGCGAGGAGGACGAACGTCAGGCTTGCCAGGGCGGCCCCGACGCTCAGTGCCCCGGCGGCGAGGACGCCCACACCCCGCTGACCGAGGCGCTCGGCGTCCCGCCGCTGCAAGAACCACCAGCCGAGCGTGAGCGCCGCGAGCGCCACCGCGCTGAGCATCGTCAGGTTGCCCCAGCGGGCGTGGACCTCGGGCTCGGTGAGCTGCTCGGCCAGCGCCTCCCCGGAGAACCGGGTGATGATCGTCGTCACGGCCGCCACCACGACCAGGCCGAGGACCAGCGTGGAGTAGCGGCCCCGCAGGCGTGCCGATGCGACGATCGCGATGACGCCCAGCGCTGCCAGCGGGACCAGCACGACCGCCGCGTGCACGAGTAGCGGGTGGAGGGGGAGCCCAAGCATGCCGGTATTGTAATTGACCGTTGAATCAGGCTTGTGAGGGCGCGGGTGAATCAGGGGGCGGGGTGTCCGCCGAACCTCAGCGGGCGCCCAGGCCGAAGCCCGTGGCGTAGGTATTGCCGGCGGAGTCGACGTACGGGGCGTAGTCGTCGAAGACGTCCTCGGCCGAGGCCTCGATCGTCTCCATGTCGCGCGGCATGGTGGCGGGCAGGCGTCCGCCCGGGACGCCTGCGCCCGTGACCACGTCCAGCAGAGCCCGGTCGGAGACCCCGTAGTGCACGAAGAGGGCGTCCGCGAGCGGCTCGACCTCGGCCAGGATCACCGGGGTGTCCAGCTTCATCGCGACCACGACGGGCTTGTCGCCCATGGCGTCCCGCGCCGCCTCGAGGTTCGTCAGATCCGACGCATTCCACAGCACCGCCTCCTGCCCGCGGTACGAGCGATCCCCGGCCAACGAGGCCTCCCGGGCGCTCTCCGCGCGATAGGGCCGATACTGCAGGCTGATCGGCCGGAAGCCGTCCACGTAGGGGTCGGAGTGCGGGCTCTCCATGACGACGAGCGCGGCGTCGGCGTCCGCGGGTTCGTCCACGAGCTCGAAGTACTCCGCGGCGGCGTCGCGGCCCAGGCCGTCGGAGTCGGAGGCCGGGATGACGTTGCGCATGAACCCCTTGTGGGCCTCGGTGTGCCGGCGCGGAATCCACACCTTCGAGCCCTTCGCGATGGGCCGATCGACGCCCTTCAGCGCGATGACGGACGCCACCTGGGCGGCGAAGCCCTCCGCGACGAAGTCGGGGTTGCCGACGACGGCGAGACTCTCGGCAACGTCGAGGTAGGGGTCGTCGAACAGCCCCACGCGGAACATGCCGCGCAGCAGGCGGACGGCCGACTCCTCGAACCGGGCGCGCATGAATTCCTCGCCATGGCTCTCGACGCCCAGCCGGTACGCCTGGAGGACCGGAGCAGCGTCGTTGTTGCCGCCGAACTGGTCGATGCCGTTGCAGATGAGGCGCAGGTGGCGCTCGGCGACCGTCAGATCCTCGACGCCGAAGCAGCGGGCCGCGAAGGAATCCATCGGGCCCGGGTCGCCGGTGATGCCCCAGTCGGTGCACACGACGCCGTCGTAGCCGTGGGTGCCCCGGAGTTCGTCACGGATGAGTCGCTCGGAGTACGAGTTGCCGAACTCGCCCTCGTTCTCGCCGACCGAGACCGAGTAGTACGGCATGACGGCGCCCGCGGAGCCGGTGGGTCCGTCCAGGGCGAACGCGCCGTCGGTGAACGGACGCCGATGCTCCGCGGCGTTGCCGCCGGGATACACGTTGTACTGCCCGAAGCGGTAGTGGGCGTCGCGACCCCCCTCTCCGGTGCCCCCGCCGGGCCAGTGCTTGACCATGGCGATGACGCTGCGATGACCCCAGCCGTCCTCGGCGCCCGGGGTGGTCTGGAGGGCGTCCACGTAGGCCCGTGTGAACGCGACGGCCCGCTCGACGTCCCCGCCGACGGTGTCGACCGCGCGCATCCAACGCGGCTCGGTGGCGAGGTCGATCTGCGGCCCGAGCGCGGTGGCGAAGCCCAGCGCGCGGTATTCCTGGCGGACGACGTCGGCGAAGCGGCGGACCACCTCGACGTCGCCGATGGCGGCCAGGCCGATGCCCTCGGGCCACTTCGAGACGGCGGCCGAGGCCGACTTGAACTCGGCGCCCGACTCGGAGGCACCGTGGCGGGGATCGGTCGAGAAGTTGATGGGGATGCTCAGCGGCTGGTTCTCGGCCAGCTCCTGCATGTTGTTGTGCCACGCGACGGCCGTCTCGACGTCGGAGAAGGTGATGACCAGCACGTGGCGGATGTGGTCGCGCAGAAGGAAGTCGCGCTGCTGGTCGGTGAGGTCGGCGGCGCCGTGCACCGCAGGATCGTACGGTTGCCCCCCGTAGGTGCCCGAGAACGGCCCGCCCGGGGCCGAGGGCACCGTCTGATGAGCGGAGTAGAGCATCAGCCCGGCGATCTGCTCCACGGTGAGGCGGGACGCCAGATCGCGCGCCCGCTGCGTGGCGTCCAGACGCCAGTCGGCGGCCGGGATGAGCTGCCCGTCGCCGGCCAGATCCCGGAACACCCGGCCGTCGGTCTCGATCACCCGTCCCGTCGCCGTGGAGATGGTGGGGCCATCGGGGTTGGTGAAGCGCTGAACCATGGTTCCTCCTCGAGCCGGTCTCGGGAGCGAGCCTACGACAGTGCTTCGGGCTGGGCGCTCGCCGGCAGGTGAGTTTCCCTCACTGGAAACATCGGGCCCGTCTACTCACCCGATGTTTCCAGTGAGTTGCGCCCACTGTCGTTCTCGGGGGCCTGCTCCGCACCGACATGGTTGAGTGGGCACATGACGCCCACGCTGCCGACTCCCCGCACCCCCGACCCCGCCGACGCGCCGCCGCTCGGCTGGGGCATCATTGCCCCGGGCAACATCGCGTCCGGCATGGCGCACGCGCTCCGCACCCACACCCGCCAGCGGCTCGTCGCGTGCGGATCGCGTTCGCTGGAGCGCGCCCAGCGCTTCGCCGACGAGTTCGGCGTCGAACGCGCCTACGACTCCTATGAGGCCCTCGTTGCCGACGCCGACGTGGACATCGTCTACGTCGCCTCCCCCCACAGCGGCCATCGCGAGCAGGCGCTGCTCGCCATCGAGGCCGGCAAACACGTGCTCATCGAGAAGTCCTTCACGCGCAACGCCGCCGAGGCGCGTGAGGTGTCCGACGCCGCGCGCGCGGCCAAGGTGGCGTGCCTGGAGGCCATGTGGCCACGGTTCCTGCCCCGGTTCGACATCGTGCGTCAGCTCCTGGCCGACGGCACACTGGGCCCGATCGAGACCGTCATCGCCGACCACGGCCAGCCTCTGAGCGCCGACAGGGTCCCGCGCCTCCACGACCCCGAGCTCGCCGGCGGCGCCCTGCTCGATCTCGGCATCTACCCCGTCTCGTTCGCCTTCTTCGCCCTCGGGACGCCGGCGCGCGTCCACGCGTCAGGGACGCTCACCGAGTCCGGAGTCGACCGGCAGGTGTCGATGGTGTTCGAGCACGAGCCAAGCGGCCCCTCGGATGCCGGCGCGAGCCCGTCGGTGGTGTCGGACGCCGGCGCCCACGCCCTGCTCTCGACGACGCTCGCCGCCCGGACGCCCGCCTCCGCCAGCATCGCGGGCACGCGGGCGCGCATCGAGCTCGACAAGTTCTACCACCCGGGCGCCGTGCGCCTGGTGACCAGTGACGGCGAGATCGCCGAATCCGCGCCACCGGCGATCCGGGATTCCGAGGGGCTCTGCTTCGAGGCCGTCCACCTGGCGCAACTGGTCGCCGACGGGGCCACCGAGTCGCCCCTGCTGGGCCTCGACGAGACGGTCGCGATCATGGCGACCCTGGACGACATCAGGGCGCAGGTCGGCGTCCGCTATCCGGGGGAGTAGGGCGTCCGGATCCGGTGAAGCGCCGATGGCCGAGCGCGCAGGGGGCGTCCGGGTCTGACGGCGATCCGACAACGCCCCGCCGGAAAACCGGGGGGTGAGGGCGTCGAGTGACCAACCTGCGTCGCGCCGTTCAGGACAGCAGGCCCAGCAGTTCGTCCGGACGGTGCCGGAAGCGCTCCAGATCCTCGCTCCCGTCGGTGAGGGCCAGCAGGGTGCGGGTCAGCACCTCGTTGACGGGCGTCCGGACGCCGTGCTGCGCGCCGTAGCGGACGATCGCCCCGTTGAGGTAGGTGACCTCCGACTGCCCCCGACCGGAGTGCAGATCGATGTGGAAACTCGGCATCTTGTCGCCGCGTCCCGCCCCCAGGGCCCGCGTCAGTGCGGGTTGCGCGATCACGCGCGGCAGCCGTTCGGACGCCAGCGCCAGCAGCCGGACCGGCGTCCCCGGCAGGTCGACCGGCTTCATCCCCATCGCGCGCATCACCCGCAGGCACTCGCGCAGCACCTCGACCTCGACGGCGTACAACCGCCGGTCGGCGAACAGATCGGCGACCGGCATGTCGAGAATCGCCGAGGTTGCGTTGCCGGTGAGGTTCGTCAAGAGCTTCGACCATTTCATCGGTCCCGCCGCTGGATAGGCCCGCGCGGAGAGCCCCGCCGCGTTGAGCGCGGCGACGATGCCCTCAGATGAGGGGTGACCCAGCGCCACCCCCATGCCCCGGTGCTTCTCCTCGACCGCCTCGCCCACGCCCGGCTTGCCCACCGCGGACGCCACGGTGCCCGCGATGACGCGGTCTGCGCCGACGCGCTCGCCGATGGTCGCCTCGTTGTCGACGCCGTTCTGCAGGCTCAGGATCGCGTCCGGTACCGCCAGCCCCGGCGCCATGAGGTCGTCCATCGCCGCGGCCGTGTCGAACGACTTCAGCGCCACGACCCCCACGTCGTAGGGACCGGCGGCGAGGGCGTCCGCCATCGAATCGTGCACGGTGACGTCGGACACCGCCCGGACGCCGCCGTCCACGTGGACGCGCAGCCCACGCTCGCGGATCACCGCGGCCATGCCGGGCTGCTCGACGAACGCCACCGCCTGGCCGGCGGCCGCGAGCGATCCGCCGATGTAGGTGCCGATCGCGCCGGCCCCGAGGAACAGGAACTTCATGCGTCGCCCTCCCTTCCGTCGCGAGCCTAGCGACCCCGGGCCGCGCGCGACCGTAAGCTGGCCCCATGAGCAGCGCCGCCCCCCAGCCCGCTCGTAGGCGCAACGCGTGGCGCGGGCTGTTCCTGCTGCTGGTGCTGCTCGTCGGCGGCGGGATCGCGTGGGCGTATCTGGTGCCGCGTCCGCCGTCCGAGACCGCGGTGCCCGTCTCGCCGACGCCGACGCCCACCCCGACGCCGACGATCCCGGAGATCGCCCGCCAGCAGGTGTGGACGTCGGATGCCGTCTCGTCGGGGGAGTACCGGCTCAACACCACGGCCATCGACTCGGGGACGGCGAACGCGCGCATGATCGACTACGTCGTCAAGGTCGAATCGACGGTGGACATCGACGCGGATGAGGCTGCTCGGGAGATCCAGGCCGTCTTCGACGATCCGCGCGGGTGGGCGGGGTACGGACGGACGTCCTTCAGGGCCGTCACCGCGGAGACTGAGGACACCCTGGCCATCTACCTCGCCGCGCCGGACAGCGCCCAGACCCTTTGCGCGCCGCTCGACATCGAGCGCAAGTGGAATTGCCGCAATGGCAACGACGTCGTCCTGAACACCGATCGCTGGCTCTACATGACGCCCACCTATGACGATCTGGCCATGTACCGCGCCTATCTGGTCAATCACGAGGTGGGGCATTTCCTCGGCCAGGGGCACGTCGCGTGCCCGGCGGAGGGCCGGGCGGCGCCCGTGATGATGCAGCAGAGCATCGAACTGGACGGCTGCGTGCCCAACGCCTGGCCGCGCGAGGCCGACTGAGGGCGTCCGGACGCCGTTGGTCCGGGCGCTGGGCCAGGGCGGCTCGGGCGGCTCGTATCGGCTCCGGGCGGCGGGGGTGCGGCGGGCTCAGGCAGCGCGGCGGTACAGGAACGCGGCGGTCGCCTCGCGGCTGACCTCGGCCAGCGGGCGGAACGTGCGGTCGGGGTACCCCGTGGTGATGCGGCGGGAGACCAGCCACTCGATCTCGGTGCGGAAGAGTGTGCCGAGCGGGACATCGCTGAAGCTGGCCGCGGCGGGCGGCGCGTAGGACGGCGAACCGGCGGCGCGATAGAGGAAGGCGGCCATGGCGTCGCGCGTGATCGGATCCAGCGGACGGAACGTGCCGTCGCCGTAGCCGCGCGTGATGCCGCGGGCCGCGGCCCACTCGATCTCCTTGTAGAACTGGGTCACGGGGGTCACATCGCGGAACGTCTGGCGGGCAGGGGTGAAGGCCGGCGATCCCGCGGCGCGGTAGAGGAAGGCGGCCATCGCGTCCCGGGCGACGGGGCGCGATGGCTGGAAGGTGCCATCCGGCCAGCCCGTGGCGATGCGGACGGCGGTGAGCCATTCGATCTCGTTGCTGAATCCGGTCGTGGCCATGTCGACGTAGGCGGGGATGAGGGTCGGCCTCGTGGTGGTGGCGTGCCCCAGCGAGGTGCCGCGGCCGGTCGTCCACAGAATCGACAGGTTCGCGTACCGCTTGCCGCAGACGCCGGCGCTGCAGGTCATGGGCGAGAGCGCGGCCCCCGTGCGGGCCGGGGTCAGCGTGGCCGCCCGCGCGAGCGTCTCGGTGAGCGCCGGGGTGAGGGTCG
>JAKDIK010000401.1 GCA_030450535.1 Propionibacteriaceae bacterium | reverse complement strand
TGAAACGACCCGCCTGGGCTGAGGCCAACGACCTGCTGCGCGACTACTACGACACCGAGTGGGGATTCCCCGTCACCGACGCCGGGGGCGTCTACGAACGCATCGTGCTGGAGGGATTCCAGTCGGGGCTGAGCTGGGAGACGATCCTGCGCAAGCGGCCCGCGTTTCGCGCGGCGTTCGCCGCATTCGATCCGGACGCCGTCGCGCGCTTCACCGAGGCCGACGTCGAGCGGCTCATGGCGGACGCCGGCATCGTCCGCAACCGGCGCAAGATCGAGGCGGCCATCACGAACGCGCGCGCCACGGTGGCGCTGGTCGACGCCGGGGTCGACCTCGGCGAGCTCGTGTGGTCGTTTCGTCCCGAGGACCCGGCAGCGGGTTCGGACGCCGGTCCGGACGCGCCGAGCCAGTCCGCGGAATCCCGCGCGCTGGCCAAGGCCCTGAAGAAGGCCGGCTTCGTCTTCGTCGGCCCGGTCACCGCCTACGCCCTCATGGAGGCCATCGGCATCCTCGAGCACCGCTGAGTGCACGCGGTGACGGGTCGCCGGCGGGGCGCTCGCCCCTGCCGAGCTCAAGAACCGCCGCGACGGCGCCGTGCTCATCATGGACCGCCCCGGCGGGGCCGCGACGACCGGTAGGGTCAGGCGTCGAGGTCGGCCCGGCGCGGCAAACCCTCCCAGTCGCCGGCGACGGCGACGGCGCGGGAGGCCACCTGGACGCCGCGGCCCAGGGCGTCCGCCGGCGTCAGCCCGTCGAGCCGGCCGGACAGGTAGCCGGCGCCCAGGGCGTCCCCGGCACCGATGACGTCCACGGCACCCACCTTGGGGGCGGCGACGTGGGTCGCGCCGTCGGGGACGAAGACCGAGGCGCCCGCAGCACCGCGCTTCACGACGACCTCGGCCACGCCGCGGGCCAGCAGCTCACGGACGGCGTCGCCCTCGGCCCCGGACGCCACCAGCGGCAGCTCGTCGGTCGAGGCCACGAGGATCGTCACCGCGTCGAGGACGCCCGCCAGTGCCGCGCGCGCCGCCTCGGCGCTCCACAGTGCCGGGCGGTGGTTGACGTCGAGGCAGAGCATGGCGCCGTGCTCGGCGGCACCCTGGGCTGCGGCCAGCCACGCCTCGGCTGCGGACGGGCCGAGCGCCGGGGTGATGCCGCTGAGGTGGACCACACGGGGCGCGACGGTCCACGCCGCCGCCACGTCGGCGGGCCCCAGCTGCGCACCGGCCGAGCCGGCCCGCAGGTAGACGGCGCGGCGCGCGTGGTGGTCGGGGTCGAGCAGCACCATGGCACCCGGGAAACCCGCGGCGCGGCGCACCAGCGACGTGTCCACGCCTTCCTCGGCCAGCGTCGTGGCGACCCAGTCGCCGACCGGGTCGTCGCTCACGCAGCCGAGCCAGGCGACGGAGTGGCCCAGGCGGGCCAGCCCGATGGCGACGTTGGACTCGGCGCCCGCGACGTGCGCCCGTGCCTGCCAGGCACCCGTGAGCGGCCCGTTCGTGCGCAGGCTGAGCAGCGCCTCGCCGAGGGTGAGGACGTCGGTCACGGCGCCACCCGGAGTGCAGCGAAGGACGCCGCCCGCGCGGCGAGACCGGCAAGGTCGCCGTCCTCGGCCGCCCGCCCGACCAGCGGCGAGCCGACCCCGACGGCGACGGCGCCGGCGGCCAGGTAGGCGTCGGCGGCGTCCCGATCGACGCCCCCGACGGGCACGAAGGGCACCCCCGGCAGCGGCTGGCGCAGGGCCGCCAGGTGGGCGACACCGCCAAAGGAGGCCGGGAACAGCTTGATGGCCGCCGCGCCGGCGTCCATGGCCGTCCAGATCTCGGTGGGGGTGAGCGCGCCGGCGAGCACAGGGACGCCGAGCTCGACCCCGCGGCGCACCGACGGTGTGACGGCCGGCGTCACGAGGAACGCCGCCCCGGCCCCGGCCGCCGCCTCGGCATCCGCCGC
>JAKDIK010000171.1 GCA_030450535.1 Propionibacteriaceae bacterium | reverse complement strand
ACTCCGCGATCTTGGCGCGCGACACCTGGTTGGGCGCGGGGGGCGGATAGCTGCGCCCGACGGGGGAATCGACCATGGAGCCAACGCTAGCGCCCGACAACGCACGAGGCCGCCCACGACGTGGACGGCCTCGGTGTGAAGTCTTGGTTCAGCGAGTCTCGCGGTGCGCCGTGTGCTGGTGGCACTTGGGGCAGAACTTCTTCAGCTCAAGACGATCCGGGTCGTTGCGCCGGTTCTTCTTGGTGATGTAGTTGCGCTCCTTGCACTCCGTGCACGCGAGCGTGATCTTGGGCCGGACGTCGCCGGACTTTTTGGCCATCTCAACCCCTCACTTTCTGGATGGTCGTCGGTGTCGCACTGGTTCCGTAGCGGGAACGGGACTTGAACCCGTGACACAGCGATTATGAGCCGCTTGCTCTACCGTCTGAGCTATCCCGCCCTGCCCGCCGGGTCTCCCCGCCGGACTCAGAGCCCCCATGCGGAATCGAACCGCAGACCTTCTCCTTACCATGGAGACGCTCTGCCGACTGAGCTATAGGGGCCAGACAGCGACGAACAACCTACCAGCACAGCGAGGGGGTCCCCAAATCGAGGGCGTCCGGGAGGTGCGCGGAGCCCGGCGAGCGCCGCACCGGGGCACCGTCAGCCCAAGGCGCGGAAGCCCAGACGTTGGTAGATGCGGAAGGCGGCCATCGCCTCCGTCGGCTCCACGTTGAGCCCGACGCTCACGTGCCCCGCCTTCCAGAGCGCGGACGCCGCGGCGGCCAGCAGGCCCTCCCCCACGCCGCGGCGGCGATGATCGGGATGGACGAAGAGCTCGATGATGAACGGGCCGTCGGGGGCGTCCCACGGCGGGTCGAGGACGGTCTGGATGCAGCCGAGGATCTCCTGGTGGCGCGTGGCCACGAGCGTGGCCGCGCCGATGGGCGTCCCGAAGTCGCCGGAGAAAACGCCGCGCATCTCCTCGACGGCGTCGGCCAGCGTGGCGACGGCGACGCCGGCGGGGTAGGCGGCGTGGTAGAGGCGGGCGACGGCGTCCAGGTCTGTTCGCTCGAACGGGCGGACGCCCACCCCGGCGGGCAGCGGCCTCGCGTCCATGGGTAGTGGCCGAACGAGATGCATGCGTCCTCCCGACACGGCGCACGGCCCCGAAGGTGCTCCGGGGCCGTGTGGGTGGCAGGTGTAGGGTTCGAACCTACGTAGGCTATGCCGACGGTTTTACAGACCGCTCCCTTTGGCCACTCGGGCAACCTGCCGTGCTGATCGCTCAGCGGTGCCCAACATTAGCAACTCACCTCGCGCAGCGCCCAATCGAAGGAGAAGCCATGGCGTCCGACAGCTCGTTCGACATCGTCAGCAAGTACGACTCCCAGGAGGTGGACAACGCCCTCAACATGGCTGCCAAGGAGGTCCACCAGCGGTTCGACTTCAAGGGGACCGACGCGTCGATCCGCTGGTCGGGCGAGCTGATCGAGATGGAGGCCTCGGGCGAGGAGCGCGTCAAGGCAGTGCTGGACGTGTTCCAGAGCAAGCTCGTCAAGCGGGGAGTCAGCCTCAAGGCGCTGGACGCCGGCGAGCCGCGCCTGTCGGGCAAGATCTGGAAGATCACCGCGTCCCTGCAGGAGGGGATCAGCACGGAGAACGCGAAGAAGATCGCCAAGCTGGTGCGCGACGAGGGCCCGAAGGGCGTGAAGACGCAGATCCAGGGCGACGAGCTGCGGGTGAGCTCCAAGAAGCGCGACGACCTGCAGGCCGTGCAGAAGCTGGTCCGCGACGCCGACTACGACTTCGCCGTGCAGTTCACGAACTACCGGTAGCCCAGAGCAACCGTCGAGCCACCCGGTGACGCCCTCGAGGCACGTGGTCTCTCTCACCCGAGCGCCGCCGGTACCGCTCACGCATCCAGGAGCAACGCCGCGCGGACCGGACCGACCCGGGCGTCTCTGACCGGCCGACGCCGCCTTGGTCGGTCGTGTGTGCCTCAATGCTGCAAAAGGGTCGTCCAGGCGACTGTTTTGCAGCATTGAGACGCGCACAGGCGCCGCGTCCACGACCCGGTCGGCACCGACCTGACTCGCACCGACGCGCTTGAGGATCAGACGCCGCGTCGGCGTGCCCGCGCTTCGCGGTGGAAGTTGATCGGGGTCCGGTCAAGGACGAGGTTGCACATCGTGGCGAAGAACCGGCCCGGATCGAGTTCACGTGGAAGCCGACCCCCGGCCACGACCCTGGCCGCGCCTCGACGTGCCATCGACCCGGCGGACGCGCGGCAGGAGCACCTGGGTGCGTGGGTAAGAATGGAGGGCATGACGCACTCCGAGAACACCCGAACGCTGGCTGCCTGCGTGGGCGGCATCACGCTCGCGTGGTACGCGATGCCGGACGCCGTCCGTTCGCGCGGGGTGCGGGCGCTGCTCAAAACTGGCCTGCTCGCCGCGGCCGTCCCGGCCACGATCGCGCTCGCCCCGAAGGGGGACGCCTCCGCGCCCGACCTTCCCTGGCCGCCGCCGCCCAAGCTCGTGGTCGCCGGGAGCGCCCTCCTGATCGCCGGAACGGCGGCGACGATCTGGGGTGAGAAGGCGGTGTTCGCTCTCGGGGAGCGGCGGCGTGCCCGAGGCGTCCGGTTCGCGCACACCCTGCCCGCCCTCGGGCTGGCGGCCCTGGCGGCCCTCACGGTCCGCCTCGGCGAGGGCGACGCGCGCCCATCCCGGTGATCCTGCGCGTCGCGTCCGCGAACGTCAACGGGATCCGCGCAGCCCAGCGGCGTGGCTTCGACACGTGGCTCGCCGACCGGCGCCCCGACATCGTCGGCATCCAGGAGATGCGCTGCACCCCCGCCCAGGTGCCGGACGGGTTGTTCGACGGCTACCACGTCTGTTTCCACCCCGGCGGACTGGCGGGACGCAACGGGGTCGCCCTGCTGACGCGCGCGGCGCCCACGGCCGTCCGGAGGGGGTTTGGGCATCGCACCGACCCGGACGGACGGTACGTGGAGGTGGACCTCGATCTGCCCGGGCTCGCCCTCACTGTGGGCTCGGTGTACCTGCCCAAGGGAGCGACCCAGGCGGGCCCGGACGCCGATCCGGCGAAGTACCGGCGAAAGCTCAGCTTCATGGCGTCCTTCCGCGCCCACCTGACCCGCGCGCGACGGGCGGCGACGGCGTCCGGGCGCGAGTTCCTCGTGATGGGCGACTTCAACATCGCGCACACCCGCGCGGACGTCCGCAACTGGCGGGGCAATCAGCGCTCGGAGGGCTTCCTGCCCTCCGAGCGAGAGTGGTTCGGCAGCCTGCTCGGCCCGCGCACGCTCCACGATGTCGTCCGCCGGCTGCATCCCGACGTCGAGGGACCGTACTCGTGGTGGCGCTGGGGTGACGGCCCGTTCGCCAAGGACGTCGGCTGGCGCATCGACTACCAGCTGGCCACGCCCGGGCTTGCGGTACGCGCCGCGTCCGCGTGGGTCGATCGGGAGCCGTCGCCCGAGCAACGCGTGAGCGACCACGCACCGGTGGTCGTCGACTACACCCTCTGATCCCCCGGCCGCCCACGACGGGCGCGGCTGAGGCGCTGATCTCAGGGGGGTCACGCGCACTGAATCGCCTCAGTTTCACGATTTGGCTGCGATGACCCCCCTGGAATCAGCGTCAGCGTCGAGCCGGCCGGGGTGCCGAGACAACGGTGCCGGCAAGACGAGCGGGTGGCGTCAGGCCTCGAAGCAGGCCAGCACCTCGGCGCGCGTGACGTCCTCGATGCGGGCGTGCTGCCAGCGCGGCGTCCGGTCCTTGTCCACCAGTTGCGCCCGGACGCCCTCGGCGAAGTCCGGGCGTCCGATCAGGTGGCGGGCCAGAACCAGATCCTGGGCGAGTACTTCGTGCACCGACCCCATGAATCGCACGCGGTGCACCGCCTCCAGCGCCACGCAGACCGCCAGCGGGCAGCGCTGGCGCAGGTCGGCCGCCGCAGCGCGGGCGCCCTCCGCGGGGTGGGACTCGAGGCGTCCGAGGATCTCGGGCACATCGTCGCCGGCGTAGCAGTCGTCGATCCACATCTGCTCGGGCCGAAGGTCCGAGTCGGGCGCGGAGTCGGCCACCTCGTCCGCCAGCCCGACGATCACACCGTCGGTGGCGTTGACCGTGGTACCGGTGAGCGCCAGGTGCGTCCCGAGCTCGCCGGGGGCGTGGGCCAGGTACCACAGCATCCCGACGTCGGGGACGAAGCCGATGATTGTCTCGGGCATGGCGAACCGGGTGTCGGCATGCGCGATGCGCCGCGTCCCGTGTGCCGACACCCCAAGCCCGCCGCCCATGGTGTACCCGCGCTGCTGCGCCACGAAGGGCTTGCCGAACGTGACGATCGCCTCGTTCATGGCGTATTCGGCGGCGAGGAAGCCGAGCCAGGGGCGTCCGGCCAGCACTTCCTCGCGCAGGGCCCGGACGTCCGCTCCGGCGCACAGCCCTCGCTCCCCCGCGCCGGTGATCTCGACCGAGGTGACCTCCGGGTCGTCGCGCCAGCCACGGAGCGCTTGGTGGATGCCCTCGATCATGACCGAGGTAAGCGCGTTGAGGGCGTGCGGCCGGTTGAGGGTCAGGCGGCCGACGCCGTCGGCGACCGTGACGATGAGTTCAGGTTCGGGCACGGTTGGACCTCCGATTCGAAGAGCGGATGACGAACCACACACCGAGGGACGCCAGCGCGGCCAGCGCGAGAGCGACCGCATCGTTGCGCCAAGCGAGGTTGCCGGCGCCGTAGACGAGAGTAATCGCCGTAACCACGGCGGCAACCCGCCACAGCCGCCGGGAGGGCCGCGTCAGCGGCAGCAGCAGGCCGCCCCACAGCAGGTACCAGGTGTGCATCGCTGGTCCGAAGACGGCCACCGCGAGGTAGCCCCACGACAGGAAACGGACGGGCTCGGTCCGCGAGCGGGTGAGCGCGAGCCACACCAGCGAGGCGGCTGCCAGCACCGTCCCCACGATCTGCGCGCCGCCGATGACGGCGCGGCCGGTGGGGTCGAGCGCGAACACGTTCGCGCCCTGCTGCAGCAGCCACCCCAGGAGCGAGAACGGGGCCAGGGTCACCACCATGCCCGGCACGCTCACCGCGTTCAGCCAGCCGAACCCCAGCCCGGTGGCCAGCGAGATGGCGACGAAGACGCCGATCACCACGGCGAACGAGGCCAGCAGGCGGGGCAGGAAGCGGAGTACGTCGGGCAGCCGCCAGGACGCCCACCCGGACCCGATGATCGCCAGCGGGTAGGCGGCCAGCAGCGCGGGCTGCTTGATGGCCATCGCCACGCCGGCGACCACCACCGCCGGCCAGAACCAGCCGCGGTGGGCCAGGTACAGGGCGTACACGACCAGCCCCAGCATCACCGCATCGTTGTGCGCGCCACCGACGAAGTCGATGACGAGCAGCGGGTTGATGGTCGAGAACCAGGCGACATCCCGCGGCGGGACGCCCATCAGGCGGCCCAGGCGTGGCAGGTAGTGGACGATGAGCGCCACGCCGACGAGGGCCGGCAGGCGCATCAGGACGGCCGAGTAGTAGGGGTTGAGGCCGGCCAGATCGACGAGCCAGTGCGAGAACTGCAGGGCGAGTGGGCCGTACGGCGTCGGGGTGTAGCGCCACACCCAGGCGACCTGGTCGGCGAAGGCTCCCGGCAGCACCGAGGGCGACGTCTCGTAAGGGTTGAGGCCGTTGTGCATGAGCCAGCCGTGGGCGGCATAGCTGTAGGCGTCGTGACTGAAGATCGGCGGCGCGGCCAGCAGGGGCAGCGACCACCACGCCAGCACCGCCCAGTGCTTGACATCGACGTAGATCGTCGGGCGCAGCCGGAGCCAGGCGACGATGAGGCAGCCGACGGCCAGGATCACGAGTCCTGTGCCCAACGCGCGCGCCCACCAGTTGTCCAGCCCGACGGCGCGCATGAAGGGCCAGAAGGGCGATGCCTGGGGCAGATAGGCCGGGGTCAGGGAGCCGACGACCAGCAGGAGCGTCCCCACGAGGCCGAGCCGCACCGGCGACAGCCGGATCGCCGCGCCCATGTCATGGATCCGTCGATCGGCCTCGTCGCGCACGGCCGTCCCGGCGCGGATGGCTGGGTTTCCGCGCCGGCCGACGTCCTGGTCGGACGCGG
>JAKDIK010000400.1 GCA_030450535.1 Propionibacteriaceae bacterium | reverse complement strand
GCTGGTCGGACATGTCAGGACTCCTGGATCAGTCGCGCCGCAGGGCGTCGATGGGGGCGAGGCGGGCTGCGCGCGAGGCGGGGTAGACGCCGGCGATGATGCCGATGCTGGCGGAGACCGCGAGGGCCAGCAGCGCGGTGGGGACCGACACGGGGATCGGCACGGGTGAATAGGCGGTTACCAGCCAGGCGACCAGGGCGCTCAACCCCAGTCCGAAGGCGCCGCCGAGCAGCGCGAGCATCCCCGCCTCCGTCAGGAACTGCATGAGGATCGTCCGGCGCCGGGCCCCCAGCGCCTTCCGCAGCCCGATCTCGCGGAACCGTTCCGACACCGACACCAGCATGATGTTCATGACGCCGATGCCGCCCACGACCAGCGAGATCGCCGCGATGCCGCCGAGCAGCAGGGTGAGCGTGTTGGTGACGGCGGCCATGGCGTCCTGCAGTGACTGCTGCGACATGATCATGATGCCGGCGGCGTTGATGTCGGTCGCTCCCCGCCGCGCGAGCAGCAGCGCCTCGGCCTCCTGGTACGCCTGCGTCAGGCGCGTGTCCGAGGTGGCGGCGAGGTAGATGGCCGACGGCTCCTCGTTGCCGTACGAGAGCCGTTGCAGGTAGGTCGTCATGGGGAGGACGACCATGTCGTCGCTGTCCATCATGCCGCCGGCCGCGCCGAGGACGCCGACGACGCGGAACGAGTTCCCGCTGGCCGTCACGAGCGCGCCGACGGCAGCGCTGGCATCGCCGAACAACTGCGTGGCGGTGCTGCTGCCGAGCACCACGACCGGTTCGGCGTCGTCGTACTGCGCCTGGGTGAAGAAGGTGCCCATCAGCAGCGAGCGCGACCGGACGCTCAGCCAGTCGGCGGTGGTGGCCTCGGCCATGGTGTTCACCGCGTTGTCGGGGGTGGCCAGCTCGAAGCCGGTCTGGATCACGGGGGCGACCCCGGCGATGTCGGGGGCTGCGTCCCGATCGGCCAGGGCATCGGCGTCCGCCAGGGACAGCGGCACCATGGTGGAGGTGTCGATCATGCCGTCGGACGGCCCGGAGTAGTAGCCGCCCTGGACAGTCAGCATGTTCGAGCCGAGGGAGTTGATCGAGGCGCTCACGCTCGCGGACGCCCCCTGCGCCAGTCCCACGGACAGCGTCACCGCGGCGATGCCGATCGTGATGCCGAGCGTGGTCAGCGCCGAGCGGACGCGGTGGGCGACGATGGCCGCCACCGCGATGCGGAACGTCTCCCACCACGTCATCATGCGCGGACCCTCTCGTCGATGCCCGCGATGCGGCCGTCGAACACGCGCACGACGCGCTGGGCGCGGTCGGCAACGTCCTGTTCGTGGGTGATGAGGACGATGGTGCGCCCCGCGGCGTGGAGCTCGTCGAGCAGCCCGAGCACGTCCTCGGTCGAGACCGAGTCAAGGTTTCCCGTCGGCTCGTCGGCGAGGATCAGCGCAGGATCGGTGACCAGGGCGCGGGCGATCGCGACGCGCTGCTGCTGGCCGCCGGAGAGCTGGTTGGGACGGTGGTGCGCCCGGTCGGCGAGGCCGACGCGGGCGAGGGCGTCCAGCGACCGCTGCTTGCGCTCGGCGGACCGGACGCGGGCGTACCACAGCGGCAGCTCGACGTTCCGCCACGCCTGCTGGCTGGGCAGCAGGTTGAACTGCTGGAACACGAAACCGATGCGCTCGTTGCGGATGTCGGCGAGGTTGTTGTCGCTCATGTGCGCCACGTCCTCGCCGTCGAGCACGTACTGACCGGCCGATGCGACGTCGAGGCACCCGATGATGTTCATCAGAGTCGACTTGCCCGAGCCGGACGGTCCCATGATCGCCACGTACTCCCCGGAGTGGACGTCGAGGTCGACGCCCCGCAGGGCGTGCACCTGGACGGCGCCGGTGGCGTAGGTCTTCCACACGTTGCGCAGTTGCAGGACGGGGATCACCTCGTCCTCGGCCGCGGCGGTCACGGGGT
>JAKDIK010000170.1 GCA_030450535.1 Propionibacteriaceae bacterium | reverse complement strand
TTGGCGAACGGCGGGACGGCGATCGGGCTGGTCACCGGCTCAGCCAGCACGCGGCCTGCGGCAGGGCTTCGCCCGTTCGTCGCGGTCGGCGACGGGGCACCGGGCGCGGCCACCGTTGGGGCGAGCGGCACCGTCTGGACGCGGGCGTCCGGGGCGACGAGGGCGAGCAACTCGGCCGCGTACTCCTCGACACTCATCAGGGCGCGCGGCTCGTGCGGGCTCACGTCGTCCTCCTCGCCTGGGCTCCCTCGGGTTCGGGCCCCCATCATGCCCGACGCCGGACCGCTGACCCGCTTCCCCCAAGCCTGATGGGACGACATCGCAGGTCGCGGCGAACGACCGGTGGTGCGTCGGTCCCTGCGCCGGTTACGGTGGACGTCACACGGTGAGGGGAGGTCGGCCATGACGGATGTGCGCGCCCACGTGCGCCTTCTGGGCGACGCGTACGGCCGCGTCGCCCGCGACCTGCGCATGTCGCTCACCGACCGCTGCAACCTGCGCTGCAGCTACTGCATGCCCCCCGAGGGGCTCGCCTGGCTGCCCACCGACGAGACGCTGTCCGACGCCGAGGTCGTCCGCCTGCTGCGGGTCGCGGTGGAGTTGCTCGGCGTCGACACCATCCGCTTCACCGGCGGCGAACCCCTGCTGCGCCGCGGGCTGGAATCGATCGTCGCCGCGGCCTCCGAGCTGCGGACGCCCGAGGGCGAGGCCCCCGAGCTGTCGCTGACCACCAACGGCATTGGGCTGGACAAGCGTGCGGACGCCCTCGCCGCCGCGGGGCTGCGGCGCGTCAACGTCTCGCTCGACTCACTCGACCGCGACCGCTACGCCGCCATCGCCCGGCGCGACCGGCTGCCGGACGTGATGGCCGGGCTCGTCGCCGCCGAGGCCGCCGGGCTGCAGCCCATCAAGATCAACGCGGTCGCGATGCGCGGTGTCAACGAGGCTGACATCGTGCCGCTCGCCGAGTTCTGCCTGGAGCGCGGCCACCGGCTGCGGTTCATCGAGCACATGCCGCTGGGCCCCGAGCACGCCTGGGATCGCACCACGATGGTCCCCGCCGCCGAGATCCTCTCCGCCCTTGGTGCCCGCTTCACGCTCACCCCCGCCGAAGGGCGCGGCGCCGCGCCGGCCGAGGAGTGGCTGGTGGCGGCGTCCGACGACCTGCCCGCGGGCCGCATCGGCGTCATCGCGTCCGTCACCCGGCCCTTCTGCGCCGCCTGCGACCGCACCCGCGTCACCGCGGACGGGCAGATCCGCAACTGTCTGTTCGCCCGCTCGGAGACCGACCTGCGCACGCCGCTGCGGGCGGGTGCCAGCGACGAGGAGCTCGCCGCCATCTGGCAGGGCGCGCACCTCACCAAGGCCGCCGGGCACGGCATCGACCGTCCCGGCTTCACCCAGCCCCAGCGGGGCATGAGCGCCATCGGAGGATGACGATGATCACAGTCAACTACTACGCCGGGGCGGCGGACGCCGCGGGCCGGGACACCACCGACGTCGACCCCGGGGGTGTCCTCACCGCCGACGGGCTGCTGGGCCTGCTCGGCAGCGACAACCCCGAGCTGGCGGGCGTGCTGGGCGCGTGCAGCCTGCTCGTCGAGGGGCGTCCGGTCGCCGGCGATGAGTTGATTCCGGCGGACGCCCGCGTCGACGTCCTGCCCCCCTTCGCCGGCGGCTGAGCGGGAGGCGAGGGCCAGCCGCGATTCCCACGACCGACTTTGTGCTCGCGACTGGCCGCGGGTGCCGAAACATGTTTCGATAGCCCCCATGACGTCGACGCAACCCCGGATTGACGGCCCCGCCTCGGACGCCCTGTTGCGTCTGGGCCGCTTCTTCACGAAGTGGGACGAGACCGACGACGGCCGGGCGGTGTTCCGCGAGGGCGGCCGGGCGGGCGACGTCTTCTACCGCGACCGCTGGAGCCACGACAAGGTCGTCCGCTCGACCCACGGCGTGAACTGCACGGGCTCGTGCTCGTGGAAGGTGTACGTCAAGGACGGCGTCATCACGTGGGAGGCGCAGCAGACCGACTACCCGACCACCGGTCCCGACCGCCCCGAGTACGAGCCCCGCGGCTGCCCGCGCGGCGCGGCGTTCAGCTGGTACACCTACTCCCCCACCCGGGTGCGCTACCCGTACGGGCGCGGCGTCCTGCTCGAGATGTACCGCGAGGCCAAGCAGCGCCTCGGCGATCCGGTCGAGGCGTTCCGCGAGGTGTCGACCGACCCCGAGAAGCGCCGCCGCTACCAGCGGGCCCGCGGCAAGGGCGGGCTGGTGCGCATGACCTGGGCCGAGGCCATCGAGATCGCCGCGGCGAGTTATGTCAACACCATCAAGAACTACGGGCCCGACCGCTGCGTCAGTTTCAGCCCGATCCCGGCCATGAGCATGGTGAGCCACGCGATCGGCACCCGCTTCAACCACCTCATCGGCGGCGCCATGACGTCGTTCTACGACTGGTACGCCGACCTGCCCGTGGCCAGCCCGCAGGTGTTCGGCGACCAGACGGACGTCCCGGAATCCGGCGACTGGTGGGACGCCACCTATCTCATGATGTGGGGTTCCAACGTGCCGGTGACCCGGACGCCGGACGCCCACTGGATGGCCGAGGTGCGCTACCGCGGCACCAAGGTCGTCACCGTCGCACCGGACTACGCCGACAACGTGAAGTTCGCCGACGAGTGGCTGCCCGCCCAGGCCGGCACCGACGGCGCGCTGGCGATGGCGATGGGGCACGTCATCCTCAAGGAGAACTTCGTCGACCGCCGTGTCGATTTCTTCACCGACTACGTCAAGCAGTACACCGACCTCACCATGCTGGTGAAGCTCGTCGAGCATCCCGAGGGGCACGGGCTCACGGCGTCCAAGTTCCTGACCGCGGACGAGCTGGCCGAGGAGCCGGCCGGCCAGGGATCCGCGGGCACCGGCCCCAACCACGAGGCCTTCAAGACCGTGCTGTGGGACGCCGCCACCGACGCCCCCGCGGTGCCGCGCGGCTCGATGGGCTACCGGTACGCCGCAGACGGCGCCGGCCAGTGGAACCTCGAACTCGGCGACCTGCAGCCAGCGCTCTCCCTGGCCGACCTCCCGGGCGCCGAGGGTGTCGAGATCGCCCTGCCCTGCTTCGAGGATGCCCGGGGGGAGGGCTCGATCATCCACCGCGGCGTGCCCGCCCGACGCGTCGGCGACCACCTCGTCACCACGGTCTTCGACCTCATGCTCGCCCAGTACGGCGTCGGACGCGACGGCCTGCCGGGCCAGTGGCCGTCCGGCTACGACGACGCCGAGAACCCCTACACCCCCGCCTGGCAGGAGGCCATCACGGCCGTCCCCGCCGAGGCGTGCCTGCGCATCGCGCGCGAGTTCGCGGCCAACTCCGAACAGAGCAAGGGCCGCACGATGATCATCATCGGCGCCGGCATCTGCCACTGGTTCCACGCCGACGTCACCTACCGCGCGATCATGAGCCTGCTCATCCTCACCGGCTGTGTCGGCCGCAACGGCGGCGGCTGGGCGCACTACGTCGGCCAGGAGAAGTGCCGCCCCATGACGGGCTGGTTCAACATGGCGAACGCGCTCGACTGGAGCCGTCCGCCGCGCACCATGATCGGCACCGGCTACTGGTACATGCACACCGACCAGTGGCGCACCGATGGCTTCTCGGCCGACCAGCTCAAGTCGCCGCTGTCGACCGGTTCGCTGGACGGCCTCCACACCGCCGACGCGATGGCCCTGTCGCACCGGCTGGGCTGGATGCCGTTCTACCCCCAGTTCGACCGCAACCCCCTCGACCTGGCCGACGAGGCGCAGGCGGCGGTGGACGCCGGCGAGGCGTCCTCGGTCGGCGAGTACGTGGCCGCGCAGCTGAAGTCGGGTGCCCTGCGCTCGAGCATCGAGGACGTGGACGCCCCCGAGAACTGGCCCCGCACGATGATCGTGTGGCGCTCCAACATCATGGGCTCCTCGGCGAAGGGCAACGAGTACTTCCTCAAGTACCTGCTCGGCACGCACCACAACCTCATGCCGAACGAACACGGCGCCGAGACCCGCCCGACCCACGTCCGGTGGCGTGAGGACGAGGAGGCCGTCGGCAAGCTGGACCTGATGTTGTCGGCCGACTTCCGCATGACGTCGACGACCCTGCTCTCCGACATCGTGTTCCCCGCGGCCACCTGGTATGAGAAGCACGACATCTCCTCCACCGACATGCACCCGTTCGTGCACGCGTTCAGCCCGGCCATCGACCCGCCGTGGGAGACCCGGACCGACTTCGACATCTTCTCGGCGCTGGCCCAGGCCATCTCGACGCTGGCGAAGAAGCACCTCGGCACCCGGTCCGACCTGGTCGCCGTCCCGATGCAGCACGACACCCCCGGGCAGATCTCCCAGCCGGGCGGCCACGTCTACGACTGGAAGGACACCAACCTGCCGTGCGTGCCCGGCAAGAACGCGCCGGCACTGCAGGTGGTGGAGCGCGACTACACCGCGATCGCCGACAAGCTGTTGACCGTCGGTCCGCTGGCCGACCGCCTCGGGTTCACGGTGAAGAACATCACCTACGACGTGACGCGCGCCGTCGACCGGCTCGGACGCCTGCACGGCGTCTACCCGAGTGGGCCGGCGGCGGGGCGTCCGGCCATCGACACCGACGCGCGGCTGGCCGAGGCGATCCTCACCTTCTCGGGCACGACGAACGGCGAGCTCGCGAACCACGGGTTCCGCGACCTGGAAGCCAAGACCGGCCGCAAGCTGGCCGACCTCGCCGAGGGCTCGGAGGAGAAGATCATCACCTTCGCCCAGACCCAGGCCGCCCCACAGCCGGTCATCACGTCGCCGGAGTGGTCCGGCTCGGAGACCGGCGGACGCCGCTACGCCGCCTTCACCATCAACGTCGAGCGCCTCAAGCCCTGGCACACCCTGAGCGGCCGGATGCACTTCTTCCTCGACCACGACTGGATGATCGACGCCGGCGAGCAGTTGCCGATCTTCCGCCCGCCGCTGCACATGGGCAGGGCGTACGGCGAGCCCGAGCTGGGGCCCAACGGCGAGAAGCAGATCGTGCTGCGGTACCTGACCGTCCACAACAAGTGGTCGATCCACTCCGAGTACCAGGACAACCTCTTCATGCTGAGCCTCGGCCGTGGCGGCCCCCAGGCGTGGCTGAGCGTCAACGACGCGGCGTCCATCGGGGTGGCCGACAACGACTGGATCGAGCTGACCAACGCCAACGGCGTCTTCGTCGCCCGGGCGGTGGTCAGCCACAAGATCCCGGACGGCGTGGCGTACGTCCAGCACGCGCAGGAACGCACGATCGACGTGCCGAAGTCGGAGGCCACCGGACGCCGCGGCGGCATCCACAACTCCGTCACCCGCATCCTGCTCAAGCCGACGCACCTCATCGGCGCCTACGCCCACCAGTCCTACGCGTTCAACTACCTCGGCCCGACGGGCGTGCAACGCGACATCGTCTCGACGGTCCGCCGTCGCTCCCAGGAGGTGCAGTACTGATGGCCGCGACCCCCTCTCCCGGAGGCAACGGTTCGACCGGTGCCGGAGCCAGCCGCGCCCCGAAGCGCGTGATGGCGCAGGTCGGCATGGTGATGAACCTCGACAAGTGCATCGGGTGTCACACCTGCTCGGTCACCTGCAAGCAGGCGTGGACGAACCGCGCCGGCACCGAGTACGTGTGGTTCAACAACGTCGAGACGCGTCCGGGGCTCGGCTACCCGCGGCGCTACGAGGATCAGGCGCGCTGGCGCGGCGGCTGGGTGCGGACGCCGTCCGGACGCCTCAAGCTCAAGGCCGGCGGTCGGTTCTCGAAGCTGCTGAGCATCTTCGCCTCGCCCGTCCAGCCCGAACTCGACGACTATTACGAGCCGTGGACCTACGACTACGACAACCTCACCCGCGCCCCCCTCGGCGACGACTTTCCGGTCGCCCGGCCGAAGTCGCTCATCACGGGCGAGGACACCCAGGTCACCTGGTCGGCGAACTGGGACGACTCGCTCGGCGGCACGGCCGAGCTGGGGGCGTCCGACCCCGTCATCGAGAAGCTGCGGGCCGAGGCGAACGAGCAGATCCGCTTCGAGTACGAGAAGAGCTTCATGTTCTTCCTGCCGCGCATCTGCGAGCACTGCC
>JAKDIK010000169.1 GCA_030450535.1 Propionibacteriaceae bacterium | reverse complement strand
ACGAGATCGCCGCCGCCGACCTCGTGATCGGGCTGGAGCAACTCCACCTCGACCGCCTGCGCCGCCTGGCGCCCGACGCTCACAACCTCGCCCTGCTCACCGACTTCGATCCGGATGCCGTCCCCGGTTCCGGCGTCGACGATCCCTGGTACGGCGGCCCCGAGGGCTTCCGGGACACGCTCGCGGCCATCGAGGGGGCGATGCCCGGCGTGCTCGCCCGGGTGCGGGCACTCCAGCACCGTTAGGATGACGCCATGCACATCCTCGTGGTGGATGACGACCAAGCCGTGCGGGACTCGCTGAAGCGTTCCCTGCAGTACAGCGGCTACGAGGTCGCGTCCGCGTCCGACGGTGTCGAGGCTCTCGCACACCTGTCCACCCATCGCGCCGACGCGGTGATCATGGACGTCATGATGCCCCGGCTCGACGGTCTGGAGACCACGCGCATGCTGCGTGGCCAGGGCAATGACGTGCCGATCCTCGTCCTGACGGCCCGGGATGCCGTGGGCGACCGGGTCGACGGGCTGGACGCCGGCGCCGACGACTACATGGCCAAGCCGTTCGCCCTCGACGAACTCATGGCGCGCCTGCGGGCCCTCACGCGGCGCTCGCGTCCGGATGCGGACGAGGGGGGCGCCGCGCCGGCGTCCGCGCAGGTGCTCACCTTCGACGACCTGCGGCTCGATCTCGGCAGCCGCGAAGTGATGCGCGGCGACCAGCGCATCTCGCTGACCCGCACCGAGTTCGCGCTGCTGCAAACCTTCTTGGAACACCCCCGCCGCGTGCTGGAGCGCTCGTGGCTGCTCAACGAGGTGTGGGGCTACGACTTCCCGACGACGGCCAACTCCCTCGAGGTCTATATCGGCTACCTGCGCCGCAAGACCGAGGTGAAGGGCGGGGCGCGCCTGATCCACACGGTGCGGGGCATCGGTTACGTGCTCCGCGAGACGGCGCCGTGAGGCGGACGCCGTGACCCGGCTCCGCCGGCTCCTCAGCACGACCCACCGCCCCCTGCAGCAGCGCCTGGCCCTGCTCATCGCCTCGGCCGTGGCATCGGCCGTGGCCGCGACCGCCGTCGCCGCCTACGTGCTCACCCTCGCCACCGTCTACGACCAGCTCGACAATGAGCTCGTCGACATCGCCTCCATCTACTCCGACCGCCTGCTGGAGGATCTCGACAACATGGGCGGCCTCGACCCGTCTGCCATGCAGGCCGCGGGCACGGCCGTCGCGATCGTGAGGTCGGACAACCACGTGCTGTCCTCCATGCCGATTCGGCAGGCCACCCTCGTGCTGGGAGCCGACGAGCTGGCGATCGCGCGCACCTCGATGGGGTGGTCATCGCGCACGGGGCAGAACAGCGCCGGCGCACCGATGCGGATCGTGGCCGTCCCGCTGGTCGACACCGGCGCGGACTACGACCACTACGCCCTCGTTCTCGGGCGCCCCCTGGAGCCCACCCTCGCGATCCTGCAGACCACGGGTTTCTCGCTGATCCTGTTCGGTGGCATCGGTGCCACGGTGGCGGCGGTCTCCGGGTATGTCATCGCGAAGTCCGGCATCCAGCCGGTCCGGAAGCTGTCGGACGCCGTGGCGTCCATCACCGCGACCAACAAGCTCACGCCCATCGAGATTCGCGGCGACGACGAGGTGGCCGATCTTGGCCGCTCGTTCAACCGGATGCTCAAGGCCCTCGACAGTTCACGGGAGCGGCAGCGACGCCTCATCGCGGACGCCGGCCACGAGCTGCGGACGCCACTGACGTCGATGCGCACCAACGTCGAGCTGCTTGTCGCCGACGAGCGCCAGGGCATGCTGCCCGAGGGCGCCCGGACGGAGATCCTGCGCGACGTGGCCGCCCAGCTCGGCGAGTTCACCACGCTGGTCGGCGACCTCGTCCAGCTCTCGCGTGAGGAGATGGTCCAGGCGGCGCCCGAGCCCGTCGACCTGCGCGACGTCGTCGAGAACGCGCTCGAGCGCGTCAAGCGCCGCGGTCCGGGCATCACGTGGGACGTGGAGCTGAACCCGCTCTACCTCGTCGGCGAGCCGGACGCCCTCGAGCGGGCCATCACGAACCTGCTCGACAACGCCGTGAAGTTTTCCCCGCCCGGCGGCACCATCCACGTCCACCTGGAGGGCGAGAGGCTGCGGGTCTCCGACCAGGGTCCGGGGATCGCCGAGGAGGATCTGCCGCACGTCTTCGAGCGCTTCTACCGCTCCCAGCACGCCCGCAACACGCCCGGCTCAGGGTTGGGGCTGTCGATCGTGGCGCAAACCATCCAGGCCCATGGCGGCTGGGTGAAGGCCGGTCGGTCGGCCGAGGGGGGCGCGGAGTTCGTCGCCCACCTGCCCGGCAGCGCCACGCCGCCGGAGCCGGAGGAGCCGGTCGCCGCCGACGCGTGACCGGCAGCCGCTGACGTGGCGGCCTCAGTCCACCAGACCGTGGCGCCGCGCCGCAGCGACGGCCGCGGTGCGCGAGTCGGCGTCCAGCTTGCCGAACGCGTGGACCAGATGGGTCTTGACCGTCCCCTCGGCGATGAAGAGGCGGCGGGCAATCTCACGGTTCGTGAGTCCGTCGGCGACCAGCCGCAGCACGTCGAGCTCGCGGGCGCTGAGCCGGGGGACGCCATGGGTCATGCGGTCCACCACGCGGCCCTCCAGCTCGGGGCTGAGCACGAGGCGTCCGGCATGGGCGTCCGCGATGCCCCGAACGATCGCGGCGGGCTCGGCATCCTTCAACAGATACCCTGCCGCGCCGGCGAGAACGGCGCGGGCGATGTCGGAGTCGTTGTCGTAGGTGGTGAGAATCAGGACGGCGGGGGCGTCCTGGCTCTCCCGGAGGGCAGCGGTGACGGCGACGCCGTCCATCCCGGCGCCGAGGCGGAGGTCGCACAGGACGACGTCGGGGTGGGCGCGCTCGACGACATCGAGGGCTTCCTCGCCCGAGGCCGCGGTACCGACGACCTCGAGATCGGTCTCGACGGCCAGCAGCGCCCGCAGCCCGGAACGCACCACGGGATGATCGTCGACGACGAGCACGCGGATCATCGGGCCTCCTCCCCCGACCCGTGGCTGCCCAGCGGCAGGTACGCGGACAGGGCGGTGCCCCCGCCGGGCTCGCTCTCGATGGCCAGACCGCCGCCCAGCTCGACGAGGCGCTCGCGCAGGGCCCGCAGACCGTAGCCGCCGGCCAGGGTCGCGGAACCGAGGGCGCCGGGGTCGAAGCCGGCCCCGTCATCCACGATGTCGAGCCGCACGTCCCCGCCGCTGCGCGCCAGCGCGACGGCCACCCGCGTGGGGCGCGCGTGGGCCCGGACATTGGCGAGCGCCCCTTGGGCGACGCGGATCAGTGCGACCTCGGTCGCCGTGGGCAGCCGGGGCAGGTCGGGGTCGATCGTGACGGTCGCGTCGGCGCCGATGGCGTCCCCCACCTCGGCGGCAAGCCGGCGGAGCGGTGCCGCGAGGCCACCCGCCCCCGCGTCGTCCGGCGCAAGCGCGTAGACGACGCGGCGCGCCTCGGACAGGTTGTCGGTTGCGGTCGTCTCGATCTGGTCCAGCAGAGCGGCCGCGCGGGCGACGTCCGGCTCGCGACGAGCCGCACGGGCGAGCAGCACGACCGAACTGAAGCCCTGCGCGAGGGTGTCGTGGATGTCGCGGGCCAGGCGGGCCCGCTCGGCCTGGACGCCGGCCTCGCGTTGGGCGGCGTCGGTGGCCTCCTGGGCGCGGAGCACCTCGCCGATCAGCCGGCGATGCTCGGCGGCCTCGTGCTCAAAACGCAGGACGCCGCGGGCGACGCCCAGGGCGACGAGGGCGCCGATGAGGGGTCCGAGGAAGGCACCCGGAGTGTCACTTCCCGGTAGCGAGAGCACGGTGACGATGGCGGCCAGCGTGACCGCCGTGAGGAGCAGGACGGGCAGCAGCGGCAGGACGGCCCCGGCGAGCAGCCACAGCGGGAAAGCGACCCACAGGAACTCCGGGGAATGAAGGATCAGCCACGTGACACCGGCGAACAGCCCCGCGACCCACGTGATGCGGACGGCGCTGCCCCACCGCGGCTGGAGCGCGAGCCCCACGATGAAGACCACGAGCACCACGGCTGCCGCGGCGAGCACGTGGTCGCCCACGCCCCGGGCGGCAGCCAGGATGATCGCCAGCCCGAGCAGGCCGGCGAACAGCACCGCTTGGCCGAGCCGCAGCCACCATGACGCCGACCAAAGCGGCGCCTCCTGGGTGCGCCGGTCGCCGGCGCGCCGGTCGCCGGCGCGCTGATCGCCGGCGCGCTGATCGAGAGGGCGCTGATCGACAGGGCGCTGGTCGATGGGGGGCAGGTCGCCCGGACTGCTCACACCGCAACGGTAGCCGCGGGCTCCGAGAACGCCCGGAGGGCCCGGCGGAGCACCACGAAGAAGTAGATCACCGCTCCCGTGAGAATCATGTGGCCCAGCCCGGCGATGCCCGACCACATGGCGGACTCGGCAAACTCGATGCCGAGCACCTGCAACGTCCCCTTCACGATCATGGTGCCGAAGGTGAGCCCGAGGCCCACGTTCCACAAGGTGACGAAGAGCTTGGTCGGCTTCTCGGCCAGGTTGAGGCTGCGGACCACGGCGAGGACGGCGAGCAGCATGAGCATGCCCAGTGCGAGCGCGTGGGTGTGGGCCGTCGCGAGCTGCGTGTGCCCGGTGAAGTCGGTGAACTTGGTGAACTCGCGCCAGTAGAGCCCCGAGATGAGCCCGAGACCGGTCCACGTGGCGGCGGAAATGAAGATGCGGTTCAACATGCTTCCAGCCTCTCCTGAGCAGCCCTGCGGATTCGACCGGAGGGCATCCATCCTTCGATGGAGTACCCCCGACGAGCAAAACCGGATGACCTTCCGCGCCCCGTGGGATCGCTACGGGCTGCCGACGCGTGGGGACGTCGGGCCGTTCGTGAGAACCGTGCGCGCTCCCGCGGCCGGGCGATGCCGCCCGCACGCTGCCAGCGACGTGTGTCGGCGGCGCCTGCGACGGAGCAGGTGTCGACGCCGCTTGAAAACTGAACAGTTTCGCCGGCGAAAAGTGGAGACCCAGACACCATCGGAAGGGTGATCACGTTGGAGGACCGGGCGCTGATCAGGAGGCTGGCGCATTCTGACCGCCTCGCGCGCTCCGGGGGCGCAACGGGCTGTTCCGGGGCGCCGCGCGGGGTGGGTGCTGGGGTGGCACGATGAGGTTGTCGGTGACCTCACGACGATTGGGCTGCAGTGAGTGCGCACTCACTTCGGAGCTGAGCGTCACCTCCGGTCCAATTCCGAATCGAGTGCAGCCGAATCGTCGCGAAGGGCGTCGTTCCCGTGACGCTGGTGGTCGCCAGAGGACGCGGGTGCGCCGCTGGCGGGGTGGCCGGTGCTGTCGGCCACGGCTCCGGTGCACTGCGGGTCACTCCGCTGGTCAAACGTCACTCCGCTGGTCGAACGTCACTCCGCTGGTGTCCCAGCACAAGCGGAGTGAGTTTCCACTACCTGAGTCGCAGGAAGACTCGCTACGTGAGGTTGAACCAGCGGAGTGACCCGCTGCGGTCACGCGGTCACGCGGTCACGCGGTCACGCCACGAGTGGGGGCGACCACCAACGCGGGAGTCGAGCCCCTATGCCCCCGGAATCGAGCCCTGTGCCCCCGGGTGGTGACGGCGTTCGTGTGCAGCCCGCGCATGGGGTCTGATTCGGGCGCGGTGTCCAAAGGACTGCCCGAGAGGCCCACCGCCGGGCTCCTCGCCAGGAGGGGCCGGGCGAGGGGGCCATCGAATGCCTCGCGCCGCTCAGGGCACAGGGCAAGCCAGTGGTCGCCGTCCGATCGGCGCTGGGCGACGTCTGAACGTCGGCCGGGGTCGGACCTACGCCGGGCCCGGACCTACGCCGGGGGCCGGACCAACGCCGAGGCCGAACGTCCGTCAAGGTCGGACGTCATCCTTCCGGGGCAGCCTGTCATCAGCCCTTGTCGGAGGCACCTTGTGCGTTAGCGAAGGCGCGTTGCGCGGCGTGGGGCTCGACCGGGTCGGATCGCCCGTCGGGGTCGGCTGTGGCGTCGGCCCTCGGCCGAGCGACGCCGTCGATTGCGTGTGGGGCGTCGGCCTGACCGCGCCCGGTGGGCCGGGGCGGAATGGTC
>JAKDIK010000399.1 GCA_030450535.1 Propionibacteriaceae bacterium | reverse complement strand
GACGCCTACCAGCGCACCCGCGACGAGGCCCAGCGCGCGTTCGGGTCCGGCGTGGTGTTCCTGGAGAAGCTCGTCACCGGCGCCCGCCACGTCGAGGTGCAGGTCATCGCGGACGGCCAGGGTTCGGCCTGGGCGCTCGGCGTCCGCGACTGCACCGTCCAGCGGCGCAACCAGAAGGTGATCGAGGAGTCCGCCTCGCCGGTGCTCACCCCCGAGCAGACCGCCGAGCTCAAGGCGTCCGCCGAGCGACTCGCCCTCGCCGTCGACTACGCCGGTGCCGGCACGGTCGAGTTCCTGTACCACCTCGCCGACGGCTTCTTCGCGTTCCTGGAGGTCAACACCCGGCTGCAGGTGGAGCACCCGATCACCGAGGTCACCAACGACTTCGACCTGGTCAAGGCGCAGATCCGGGTGGCCGCCGGCGAGCGGCTGACCGAGTTGGCCGAGCGCCCCGTCGAGGCCGGCCACGCGATCGAGGCGCGTCTCAACGCCGAGGATCCCGACCGCGACTTCGCCCCCGCCCCCGGCGTCATCACGCGGCTCGACTTTCCGGTCGGGCCGGGCATCCGCGTCGACACCGGCGTCGCCGAGGGGGACGCGATCCCGGCCGACTTCGACTCGATGATCGCCAAGATCATCGCCTCGGGCCGCACCCGCACCGAGGCGCTCGGCCGACTGCGCCGCGCGCTGGCCGAGACCACCGTCATCATCGAGGGCGGCGCGACGAACAAGAGCTTCCTGCTCGAGTTGCTCCAGCGCAGCGAGGTCGTGAACGGCCCGGAGTGGGCCGACACCGGCTGGATCGACCGCGCCCGCGGTGAGGGGGATCTCGTGGCGGACGCCCATTCCGGCGTCGCGCTGGTGGCTGCCGCCATCGAGGCGTACTCCGAGGCCGAGGAGCTCGAGATCGCCCGCCTGCTCGAGACGGCCCACGGCGGACGCCCCCAGGCCGCCCACACATCCGGGCTGTCGGTGGATCTCAAGCTGAGGGGTGCGGTGCACACCCTGGTCGTCTACCGCACCGGGCCCGACCGCTACCGCGTCCGCGTCGGGGACGTGACCACCGACGCCACGGTGGAGCGCCTCGACGACGTGCACGGCCGGCTCGTCGTCGGCTGCGAGCGGTTCCGGATCGTCACCCAGACGCACGGCCCCGTCCACCTCATCGAGGTCAACGGCGTCACCCACCGGGTCTCGCGCGACGAGGGCGGCGTGCTGCGCTCGCCGGCACCGGCGCTGGTCGTGGCGACTCCGGTCGCGGCCGGCGACGAGGTGGCCGCCGGTGCGCCGGTCGTCGTGCTGGAGTCGATGAAGATGGAGACGATCGTCGCCGCCCCGTTCGCGGCGCGCGTCAAGGAACTGCTGGTCACGGCCGGCAGCCAGGTGGAGTCGATGGCGCCGCTCGTCCGGCTGGAGCCCGCCGCCGAGGGGGTCGCGGAGGCCTCCGCCCCGGCCGAGCCGGTGGAACTGCCGCCCGCGGCGTCCGACCCCACGCTCGCCGACCGCGTCCGCGCGCTCGCGGGCGACCTGTCCGCCCACCTGATGGGCTACGACACCGATCCGACCGCCGACACCCTCGCGGCCTACCTGGGCGCCCGCGAGCAGGCCCGCGCCGAGGGCGTCGACGTCGTCGCCGGTGAGATCGAGCTGTTCACGCTGTTCGCGGACCTGGCGGAGCTGAGCCGCAACCGGCCGGCGTCCGAGCAGGCGAACACCGAGCTGCGCATTCACTCCGACCGCGAGCACTTCCACGGCTACCTGCGCAGCCTGGACGCGGGCCGCGCCGGCCTGCCGCAACAATTCGTCGATCGCCTCGTCCGCGTGCTGGGTCACTACGGGCTGGACGACCTCGACCGGACGCCGGAGCTCCCGGATGCGGTCTTCCGCGTCTTCCTCGCACAGCAGCGCGTCGCCGAGGACGTCCAGGTCGTGCTCGCGATCCTCGACCGCTGGATCGCCGAGCCGGCCCCCGCGGACGCCG
>JAKDIK010000168.1 GCA_030450535.1 Propionibacteriaceae bacterium | reverse complement strand
GCGCCCGACAGCCCGCCGGGCTCGGTGGCGAGGTGGGCGTCCGCGGGGGCGAGGCGCTCGCGGGCCAGCGTCGTGTTGGTCGCGATGATTCCGGACGCGCCGGCGTCCGTCACCGTGGCGAGCACCTCGTCGACCTGGCCCCACGTGAGATCCGGGGCGATCTTGACGAAAATCGGCACGGGTTCGCGGCCGGGCGCCAGGACGCGCGCCTCGTTGATGAGGGCGGCCAGGAGCTCGGCCAGCGCGCCGCCGTCCTGCAGCGAGCGCAGGCCGGGAGTGTTGGGGCTGGAGACGTTGATCGCGATGTAGTCGGCGTGGGCGGCCAGGCTCCGCAGCGAGGAGAGGTAGTCGGCCACGGCGTCGTCCAGCGCGGTGGCCTTGGACTTGCCGAGCGAGATGCCGAGAGGGATGCCGGCTCGGCCGTTGCCCCGCAGGACCCCGGCGACCGACAGCCGGTTGGCCAGCGCCAGCGCACCGGCGTTGTTGAACCCCATCCGGTTGACCAGGCCGCGCGAGCTGGGTGCGCGAAAGACGCGCGGGCGCGGATTGCCCGGCTGCGGCAGCGCAGTCACCGTGCCCAACTCGGCGAAGGCGAAACCCAGGTGCTGCCAGGCCAGCGCCGCGCGGCCGTCCTTGTCCATGCCCGCCGCGAGGCCGATCCGGCCGGGGAAGCGGACGCCGGCCACCGTCACGGGCTCGGTGGGGCTGGCGGTCAGGGCCCCGACCAGGCCGCGGACGCCGGGCGTGGCGCCCAGCAGCGCGAGCGCGGCGATCATGTCCTCGTGGATGGCCTCGGGATCGCCGCGGTGCGCGGCGAACAGCATCGGGCGCAGCACCCGGGCGTACCCCTGCGCCACCAGACGCCCCCGCAGACCGGCGGGCTGGGCCCCACTGCGCGGGCTTGGCGCAAAGGACGCCGCGTGCGTGGCGATCGCGCGCACCAGGGCGTCGGCGTCCAGCCCATCGGTGTCGAGGCTCAGCGTGGCCAGCGTGTCGTACGTGCCGGACCGTTCGGCCAGCATGCGGCGCAGCCGGTCCCCGGCGTCCCCGTCGACCAGCAGCGGGCGATTCTCATCCACGCCGATGCGACGCGCGGCGGAGTCCGGATCTACCCGCAACCACACCACCGGATGCCCGGCGAGCGCGTCGGCCACGGCCGGAGTCAAGGGTGCCCCGCCGCCGAGGCTCAGCACGCCGCCCTGGCCCAGCAGTTCGCGGGTGAGGTCGCTCTCCAGCCGGCGGAAGTGGGGTTCACCGTCGGTGGCGAAGATCTCGCGGATCGTGCGGCCCTGCCGGCGCTCCAGCTCCTGGTCGACGTCGTGGTGCGGCACGCCGAGTCGGGCAGCCACCAGCGGGCCGAGGGTCGACTTCCCGGAGCCGGAGAGCCCGATCAGTGCGATCGGGGTCTGCTCCACCCGCGTTCGGTTCGTCACCCGACCAATCCCTTCCCCGGACCCACCGTGTCCCTCGGGGAGCCTAGTGCATGGGGTCAGCGGCGGACGCCCGCGGACGGTCGTCCCACTCGGGGGCCGGTTGAGATGGCCCACGAAGGCTTGAGACGGAGCATGAGCTGGGCACAAATAGCCCCGGAGACGTGCTTGCGCAGAGGCCTTCCGGGGTCTTCCTCTGCGGGACTGGCACGGGAGGGCGGAGAGATGCCATCGCGAGAAGAGATCTCCATCGCCACGGTCGCCGCGGTGGTCCCACAGCGGCCGGAGCGAGTGATACCACGGTGGTAGCATCACGGGTATGGCCATGACGCTGCGACTGGAACCCGAGGATGAAAAGGCCCTGGCACTTCTCGCCGAAGCCGAGGGAGTAAGCAAGCAGGAAGCGACCGTGCGCGCCATTCGTGAGGCCGCTGCCCGCCACGTCCGGGAGGACAAGGTTCGTCGTCTCTCTGCCGCCGCTCGCGAACGCTACGCCGACCTTCTTGACCGGCTCGGCCAGTGATCGACTACCTCACCCTGGAAGACGTCCTGGCTCTGGTCGGCGACCTCGGCGTGGGCCCGGTCCGGGACATCGGACTGCTCGACTCGGCGGTCCACCGGCCCTCGGTGACGGTGTTCGGCCGGGACGCCTACCCTGACCTGGACGCCAAAGCTGCGGTGCTCCTGGAGTCGATCGTGCGAAACCACGCTCTGGCCGATGGGAACAAGCGGTTGGGTTGGCTTGCGGTCGTCGTCTTCCATGGGCTGAACGACGTGACCTTGGAGGCCCCCGACGATGACGCTTACAACCTGGTCATCGCCCTCGCCTCCGGCACCGCGAACTACCAAGAGGCCGCCGCGCGACTCACCGACTGGCATTGACGGAGCGCGGCAGAACAGGGTCTCCACCGCGAGTGCATCACGCAATCCGGACGGCACCCTCGCATCCATGCGGGCCAGATTGAGGGCGTCGGATCCGATGACCAACCGCGACAACTACCGAGCAACGGTCCACCGGGCAGCGGACGAGTCGCACACGGTGAGGAACAGGGTTGCCCATCACGACCATCGCAGATCGCCCGCCGAAGTAGGCCTACCCCTCTTGATCGCCTCGGTCAGAGGTTCGCGTCCAGCAGGGTGAGGATCGGTTGGAGCTGCTCGACGGGCACCTGACCGGGCGCTGACGGTCGACCGACCATCGCGAAGGTGGCGCACGAGCCGACCACCTGTGCCGCCATCCGCGTCAGGACGCCGCGGCCAGCCATCGCCAGCGTGAGCACCGGGGTCTGTGGGTGCTGGCTCGCCATCGTCCAGGTGGCCTGCATCAGCGCGAGCACGTCGCCGGCATCGCTCGGCATCACCGCCACCTTCGCCACGTCGAAACCCCGTTCCTGCATCGCGCGCAACCGCGCGACGATCTCCTCGGCCGGCGGAGTGGCGTCGAAGTCGTGCCAGCTGCCCACCACGGGGACGCCGGCGGCGTGGGCCGCCGCCCGGACGCGGTCCGCGGCGGCCCGGTCGTAATGCAGCTCGACGTCGACCGCGTCCACAATGCCGGCCGCGATCACCGCCTCGAGCAGCGCTGACCAGGCATCCGGGCTGACCTCGCGGGCGCCGCCCTCGGCCGCGCTCCGGAACGTGAACAGCACCGGACGCCCGCCCAGCCCGGCGACGATACGGCGTCCGGTCGCCACGACGGCGTCGGCGTCCGGGGCCCCGGCGAAGAAGTCGACGCGCCACTCGACGACGTCCAGGTCGTGGGTGGCCAGCGCGGACGCCTGCTCGAGCAGCTCGTCGGTGGTGCGGCCGGTGATCGGCACGATCACCTTCACCCGGCCCTCGCCGAGGACCACGTCCCCCAGTCGGGCGGTCCCCCGCTGCTGCGTCATGCTTCCCGATCCCGCGCGGACAGCTCGGCATCGATGTCGGCGTTCCACGCCTGCAGCGATCGGACGCCGATCCCGCCGGACTGCGCGGCCTCAATGCCCTGCACGGTCGCCGCCAGGCCCTGGACGGTGGTGATGCAGGGGATGTCGCGCAGCACGGCCGCCGACCGGATCGCCCAGCCGTCGCGGCGCGGCTCCCCACCGGCGCCGGCGCCCTGGGGGGTGTTGAAGATCAGGTCGATCTGGCCGCCGAGGATCGCGTCCAGCACGCTGCGGCGTCCGTCGTCGGGCTCGCCGGAGTTGGCCTTGCGGAGCTCGGTCACCTCGATGCCGTTGCGGCGCAGCACCTGCGCGGTCCCGGCGGTGGCGACAATGGTGAAGCCCAAGTCGGACAGGCGCTTGACCGGGAAGATCGCGTGCCGCTTGTCGCGGTTCGCCACCGAGATGAACGCCGTGCCGCCCATCGGCAGCCCGCCGTACGAGCCGGTCTGGCTCTTCGCGAATGCCACACCGAAGTTGCCGTCGAGCCCCATCACCTCGCCGGTCGACTTCATCTCCGGACCGAGCAGCGACTCCACCGACGCCCCGTCGGAGGTCCGGAAGCGGTTGAACGGCATGACCGCCTCCTTCACCGCGATCGGGGCGGCGGCCACGTCACTCGCACCGTCGCCGTGTGCGCGCAGCACCCCGACGGCCCGCAGGTCGGCGATCGACTCCCCCAGCATCACCCGGGCGCACGCCTTCGCGAGCTGCGTTGCGGTCGCCTTCGACACGAAGGGCACGGTGCGGGACGCCCGCGGGTTCGCCTCCAGCACATAGAGGACGTCCGACTGCAGCGCGAACTGGATGTTGATCAGCCCCCGGACGCCCACACCGCGGGCGATCGCCTCCGTCGAGGTGCGAATCCGGGCGATGACGTCGGCGCCGAGCGTGATCGGCGGCAACGAGCACGCCGAGTCGCCCGAGTGGATGCCGGCCTCCTCGATGTGCTCCATCACGCCGCCGAGGTACAGCTCCGTGCCGTCGAACAGTGCGTCGACGTCGATCTCGATCGCGTCGTCGAGGAACCGGTCCACGAGCACGGGCGCCTGCGGCGTGATGAACGTCGCCCGGTCGATGTACTCGGTGAGGCTGTCGTCGTCGTAGACGATCTCCATGCCGCGTCCGCCGAGCACGTACGACGGCCGCACGAGCACGGGGTAGCCGACGCGGTTGGCGATCTCGATGGCACCGGCCGCCGACTGCGCCATGCCGTACTTCGGGGCCGGCAGGCCCGCGGCGGTGAGCACGTCGCCGAAGGCCCCGCGCTCCTCGGCGAGGTTGATCGCCTCGGGCGGCGTGCCGACGATCGTCACGCCGTTGTCCTTGAGCGCTTGGGCCAGCTTGAGCGGCGTCTGCCCGCCCAACTGGACGATGACGCCGGCCACCGGGCCGGCCGCCTGCTCGGCGTGGTAGACCTCCAGGACGTCCTCGAGCGTGAGCGGCTCGAAGTACAGGCGGTCGGAGGTGTCGTAGTCGGTGGAGACTGTCTCGGGGTTGCAGTTCACCATGACGGTCTCGTAGCCGGCCTCGCGCAGGGCCAGCGCCGCGTGCACGCAGGAGTAGTCGAACTCGATGCCCTGCCCGATGCGGTTCGGGCCGGATCCGAGGATCAGGACCGCCGGCTTCGTCCGCGGTGCGACCTCGGTCTCGGCGTCATAGGAGCTGTAGTGGTAGGGCGTCCGGGCGGCGAACTCGGCCGCGCAGGTGTCGACCGTCTTGAACACCGGCGTGACCCCGAGCGCCCAGCGGACGCCGCGGATGACGTCCTCGCTCGTGTGGCGCAGCGCCGCGAGCTGGGCGTCCGACAGGCCGGTGCGCTTGGCGCGGCGCAGCAGTTCCGGGGTGAGTGCCGGAGCCTCGCGCACGGCGTCCGCCATCTCGGCGATGAGCGCGAGCTGGTCGCAGAACCACGGGTCGATGCCGGTGGCCTCGTGCAGTTGCTGCGTGGTTGCCCCGAGCCGCAGCGCCGCCATGAGCAGGCGCAGCCGGCCGTCCTGCGGGCGGCGGATCGTCGTGAGCAGCTCGTCGAGGGTGGCGTCGATGTCACCGGTGAAGTCGAACGGCGCCTTGGGATCCTCCAGCGACCGCAGCGCCTTGTTGAGCGCCTCGGTGAAGTTGCGTCCGATCGCCATCGCCTCGCCGACCGACTTCATGTGGGTCGTGAGGGTGTCCTCGGCGCCGGGGAACTTCTCGAACGCGAACCGCGGCACCTTCACCACGACGTAGTCGAGCGTGGGCTCGAAGGACGCCGGGTAGAACAAGTCCGAGGGGGGTGTCTCCCCTCGGCTGGGGTCCGCGGGGTCCGCGGGGTCCGCCCCGCGTGAGGTGACGTCGTTGGGGATCTCGTCGAGGGTGTAGCCGACCGCCACCTTCGCCGCGATCTTCGCGATCGGAAAGCCCGTGGCCTTGGACGCCAGCGCCGAGCTCCGGCTCACCCGCGGGTTCATCTCGATGACGACCATCCGGCCGTCGGCGGGGTTGATGGCGAATTGGATGTTGCAGCCGCCCGTGTCGACGCCGACCTCGCGGATCACGGCGATCGCGACGTCGCGCATCGCCTGGTACTCGCGGTCGGTGAGCGTCATCGCCGGCGCGACGGTGACCGAGTCGCCGGTGTGGACGCCCATGGGGTCGAAGTTCTCGATCGAGCAGATGATGACGACGTTGTCGACCTTGTCGCGCATCACCTCCAGCTCGTACTCCTTCCAGCCCAGGATCGATTCCTCGGCCAGCACCTCGGTCACCGGGGACGCCGCGAGCCCGATCTTCGCCATCTCGCGCAGCTCCGACTCGTCGTGGGCAAAGCCGGAGCCGACCC
>JAKDIK010000398.1 GCA_030450535.1 Propionibacteriaceae bacterium | reverse complement strand
CCGCTCCGACGTGCGGACGACGTGCGCCCGCTCCGACGTGCAGCCGCCCCGGGATCAGCGCCCCGGAGAGTCCAACCGGGCGATGACGTCGTTGAACGCCAACGATGGACGCATCACCGCCGTGGTGGCATCGGCGTCGGGACGGTAGTAGCCGCCCAGATCGGCCGGCGACCCCTGGACGCCGATGAGCTCCTCGCCGATGAGGTCGGCCTTCGCCGTCAGCTCCTGGGCCACCACCTGGAACAACTGGGCGAGCTCCGCGTCCTCGGTCTGCCCGGCGAGCTCCTGGGCCCAGTACGTCGCCAGCCACGCGTGAGAGCCCCTGTTGTCGATGCCGCCGACCCGCCGGGATGGCGACTTGCCCTCGTTCAGCAGGGTGCCGGTGGCGGCGTCCAGCGCCTTGGCCAGCACGGACGCCCGCGCGTTGCCGGTGGTGCGCGCCAGGTGCTCCAGCGACTCGGCCAGCGCGAGGAACTCGCCCAGCGAATCCCACCGCAGGTAGTTCTCGGCCACGAGTTGCTGGACGTGCTTGGGCGCCGATCCGCCGGCGCCGGTCTCGAACAGGCCTCCGCCGTTCATGAGCGGGACGACCGAGAGCATCTTCGCCGACGTACCCAGCTCCAGGATCGGGAACAGGTCGGTGTTGTAGTCGCGCAACACGTTGCCCGTGACCGAGATGGTGTCCTCGCCGCGACGGATGCGCTCGATCGACACCTTCGTCGCCTCGACCGGCGCCATGATCTCGATCGACAGCCCGTCGGTGTCGTGGTCGGCGAGGTACTTCTCCACCAGCGTCCGCACGTTGCGGTCGTGGGCGCGCTCCGGGTCGAGCCAGAAGATCGCCGGCGTGCCCGACACGCGGGCCCGCGTCACCGCCAGCTTCACCCAGTCGCGGATCGGCGCGTCCTTGGTCTGACAGGCCCGCCAGATGTCGCCCGGTGCCACGTCGTGCTCCATGAGCACCTCGCCGCCAGCCGTCACCACCTGCACCTTGCCCGGCTCGCTGATCTCGAAGGTCTTGTCGTGGCTGCCGTACTCCTCGGCCTTCTGCGCCATCAGCCCGACGTTCGGCACGGAGCCCATCGTCGTCGGATCGTAGGCCCCGTTGGCCACGCAGTCGTCGATCACGGCCTGGTAGACCCCGGCGTACGACGAGTCCGGGATCACGGCCAGCGTGTCGGCCTCGGCCCCATCCGGACCCCACATGTGGCCCGACGTGCGGATCATCGCCGGCATCGAGGCGTCCACGATCACGTCCGACGGTACGTGCAGGTTGGTGATTCCCTTGTCGGAATTGACCATCGCGAGCGCCGGTCCGTCGGCCAGCTCGGCCTCGATGGACGCCTTGATCGCGGCTCCATTCGGCATGTTTTCCAGCCCGGCCAGGATCGAGCCGAGCCCGTTGTTGGGGCTCAACCCGGCGGACGCCAGCGCGTCGCCGTACGTCGCGAACGTCTTCGGCAGGAACGCCCTCACGACGTGGCCGAAGATGATCGGGTCGGAGACCTTCATCATCGTCGCCTTGAGGTGCACGCTGAACAGGACGCCCAGCTCCTTGGCGCGCGCGATCTGCTCGGCGAGGAAGGCGTCCAGCGACTTCGCCCGCAGGACGGTGGCGTCCACGACCTCGCCGGCCAGCACGGGCAGCGATTCCTTGAGGGCCGTCACGGCGCCGTCCGCCCCGACGTGCTGGATGGCCAAGGTGTCGGCCTCCGGCATGATCACCGACTGCTCGTTGGCGCGGAAGTCGTCGGTGCCCATGGTGGCGACCGCCGTCTTCGAGTCGGGCGACCACGCGCCCATGGAGTGCGGATGGCTCCGCGCATAGTTCTTGACGGCCGCGGGTGCCCGCCTGTCGGAGTTGCCCTCGCGGAGCACCGGGTTGACCGCCGAGCCCTTGACCGCGTCGTAGCGCGCCTTGTCGTCGGGCGAGGCGGTGTCGTAGTCGGGCAGGTCGTAGCCCAGGGCCTGCAGCTCGGCGATGGCGGCCTTGAGCTG
>JAKDIK010000397.1 GCA_030450535.1 Propionibacteriaceae bacterium | reverse complement strand
TTGCCCAGTTTGGCCTTCTGCTCGCGGTTGGCAGGGGCGTCCACGCGCGCGTACGCCGTGCTGCCGAACTCCGCCTCCAGCTCTCGGTAGTGCTCGCTGGGGGTCTGGCCGGTCACGGCCAGAATCTCCGAGGCCAGCAGGTCGAGAATGATGCCGTCCTTGTCGGTCGTCCACGTCTTGCCCTGCAGCGTCAGGAAGGACGCCCCCGCGGACTCCTCGCCGCCGAATCCCACCGTGCCGTCCGACAGGCCGGGCACGAACCACTTGAAGCCCACGGGCACCTCCACGAGGCGCTTGCCGAGCTTGGTGGCGACGTTGTTGATCATCGAACTCGACACGAGCGTCTTTCCGATGCCCAGATCGGGCGACCATCCGTCGCGGTGGCTGAACAGGTACTGAATCGCCACGGCCAGGTAGTGGTTCGGGTTCATGAGGCCGGCGTCCGGGGTCACGATGCCGTGGCGGTCGGAATCCGCGTCGTTGCCGGTCGAGAGGCTGTAGGCGTCGCGGTTCTCGATCAGCGAGGCCATCGCGTAGGGGCTGGAGCAGTCCATGCGGATCTTGCCGTCCCAGTCGAGCGTCATGAAGGGCCACTGGGGGTCCACCGTCTTGTTGATCACGGTCAGGCCGAGGTCGAGCGTGTCGGCGATGTGGTCCCAGTACTGCACGGACGCCCCGCCCAGGGGGTCGGCGCCGATGTTGAGCCCCGCGCCCTTGATCGCGTCGAGGTCGATGATGTTCACCAGATCGGCCACGTAGGGGCTTCGGTAGTCGTGGCGCGTGATCTCGCCGGAGATCTGCTCGTACGGCGTCCGGCGGATCGAGCGGTAGTCGCCCAGCAGCTCGTTGGCGCGGGCCGCGATGACCTTGGTGGCGTCGGAGTCGGCTGGACCACCGTGCGGCGGGTTGTACTTGAAGCCGCCGTCGGTCGGCGGGTTGTGCGACGGCGTCACGACGATGCCGTCGGCGCGAGGCCCGGAATGATCGCGGTTGAAGACGATGATGGCCCGCGAGACGGCCGGGGTCGGTGTGTACTCGTCGTCGCGCTCGGCGCGAACGTCCACGCCCGCCGCGTGCAGCACCTCCAGCGCCGTCTTCCACGCCGGGAGCGACAGTCCGTGGGTGTCCTTGCCGATGAACAGGGGCCCGTCGATGCCCTGGGAGGCGCGATACTCGATGATCGCCTGCGTCGTGGCGGCGATGTGCGCCTCGTTGAAGGCTGTCTTGAGGCTAGACCCGCGGTGTCCGGAGGTTCCGAAAAGTACCTGCTGGTCGGGGTTCGTGGGGTCGGGGACCAAGTCGTAGTAGGCCGCGATCAGCGCGTCGACATCGGTGAGGTCGCCGGGCTGGGCGAGTTGTCCTGCTCGTTCGTGCACCATGGGCCCCATCATGCCCCGTCCGGGGAGCTCTCGCCGGGCGTTGCCCATGATGCCCGGCACCGGCTCGCGTCGCCCCGGGCTGACAGGGGTGGAACAATGGCCTCCATGACGTCTCTCCCGTTCGCCGGTGGTGCCATGGACCTGTCCGCCCTCAAGCCCGCACCCCCGGCTCCCGCCGGTGCCACCTATGTGACCAGCGCCGACGACCGCACCTTCGAGTCCCTTCTCCAGTTGTCGACCCAGCACCCGCTCGTCGTGGAATTCACCTCTCCGCGCGCCAACGCCCAGTCATTGAGCGATGACCTGACGGCACTCGCGAACGAGGCAGGGGGCGCCTACCTGCTCGTGCGGGTCGACGTGGACGCCGCGCCCCGCATCGCCCAGGCGCTCGGCATTCAGGCGGTACCGATGGTGGTGGGCGTGGTTGGCGGCCAGCTGGCGCCGCTGTTCCAGGGGACGGCGGACAAAGCGGACGCCAAGGCGGCCATCGACCAGCTCCTGCAGGCCGCCCGCGCCGGCGGACTGACCGGCCGCGCCCAACCGATCGCGGCGCCGGAGGGGGAGGACGCCGCGGACCCCGACCCGCGGTTCGAGGCGGCGGACGCCAAGCTGGCCGATGGT
>JAKDIK010000167.1 GCA_030450535.1 Propionibacteriaceae bacterium | reverse complement strand
AGCGCTCCTCAGACGCGCCGCCGCCGCCCCTGCCCGACGAGGGCGTTGCCGCCACGCGGGGCCGCTACGGCGAGGCTTACGAGCGGCTCACGGGGGAAGAGTTCGACGCGGACGCCGACGCGGACGCGGACGCGGACTCCGACGCCGGTCCTGCCCCCCGGAGGGCGCTGCCCGACGACGACGCCGCGGGCGACGGGGGCGGGGCCACCGATGCCTGGTCCACCGATGCCTGGACCACCGATGACTGGATCACCGATACCTGGACCACCGATGACTGGGCGGCGCTCGTCGCTGCCACGCCGGCGGCCGACCTGATCGTCGGCGGGGCGCACGCGGCGTCCGAACTGGCCGAACCCGAGCCCCCCGAGCCTGAGCCCTCCGAGCCTGAGCCCTCCGAGCCTGAGCCCTCCGAGCCTGAGCCCTCCGATGCGGTCGATTCCGACCCGGGGGAGCCCCAGCCGACCGTGGGACCGCAGCGGGCCGCGGCGGGGGCGTCCGATAGCATGAGCGGCATGGCGCGAGTGGTCGTGGACGTGATGCCGAAGCCCGAGATCCTTGATCCGCAGGGCAAGGCGGTGACCGGCGCGCTGAGGCGCCTCGGCTTCGACCGCCTGACCGTGCGGCAGGGCAAGCGATTCGAGGTCGAGGTCGACGGGGAGATCACCGACGACGTGCTCGACCAGGTGCGCGACGCGGCCGAGAAGCTGTTCGCCAACACGGTCATCGAGAGCTTCGCCGTGCGGGTGGAGGAGCAGTGACTCGCATCGGGGTCGTCACGTTTCCCGGGTCGCTCGACGACGCCGACGCCCGCCGCGCCGTCGCGTTGTGCGGGGCCGAGCCGGTGGCGCTGTGGCACGGGTCGCACGACCTGTCCGGGGTCGACGCGGTGATCCTGCCCGGGGGCTTCTCCTACGGCGACTACCTGCGCTGCGGCGCGATCGCCCGGTTCAGCCCGATCATGACGGAAGTCATCGCAGCGGCGGAGCGCGGACTGCCGGTGCTCGGAATCTGCAATGGCTTCCAGGTGCTGTGCGAATCCCACCTGCTGCCCGGTGCGCTCGTGCGCAACGACCGGCGGACGTTCGTGTGCCGCGACCAGCGGTTGCGCGTCGAGAACAACGCCACGGCGTGGACGAACGGGTTCGACGCCGGCCAGGAGATCACCATCGTGTTGAAGAACGGCGAGGGCTCCTACATGGCCGACGACGAGACGCTCGCGCGCCTGGAGGGTGAGGGACGCGTGGCGTTTCGCTACCTCGAGGGCAACCCGAACGGTTCCCGCAACGACATCGCGGGCATCACCAACGAGCGCGGCACGGTGGTCGGGCTGATGCCGCACCCGGAGCACAACGTCGAGGAGCTCACCGGTCCGTCGCTGGACGGGCGGGGGTTCTTCCGCTCACTGGAGGCCTTCCTGGCCACGGCGTCCGTCTGATCCGGACGTCTCGCCGCCGCGCCGATCGGGTGGCGGCATCCAGCGGGGTGACGGCGTCCACCGGTGACAGCGACCACCGGGGAACCGCGACGGCCGGACGCCTCAGCTCAGGCGACCGGCTCGGCGTCGGTGAAGGTGGCGGTGTCGATCACGAACCGGAACAGCACATCCCCGGCCACGACGCGCTCGTACGCCTCATCGACGGCGTCCACCCCGATCTTCTCGATCCGTGCCGCGAAACCGTGCTCGGCGCAGAAGTCGAGCATCTCCTGCGTCTCGGCGATCCCGCCGATGTCGGAGCCGGTGAGCACCTTGCGGCCGCCGATGAGCGATCCGATGTGGAGGCTCATGGGCTCCGGCGGCGCGCCGACACAGGCCATCACGCCGCGTGGCTTGAGCAGCCGCAGGTAGGAGTCCAGCGGCAGCTCTGCGCTGACCGTGTTCAGGATCAGGTCGAACTCGCCCGCGTGCTCGTCGAAGAAGTCCTCCTCGCTGGTGGCCAGCGTGCGGCTCGCCCCGAGCTCGGCGGCGAGCTTCTCCTTCTTCAGCGACCGCGACAACACGGTCACGTCCGCGCCTTTGGCCACGGCGATCTGGACGCCCATGTGGCCGAGCCCGCCGAGCCCGACGACGGCCACCTTCTGGCCCTCGTGGACGTCCCAGCGGTTGAGCGGGGAGTACGTGGTGATGCCCGCGCACAGCAGCGGCGCGGCGACGTCGAGGTCGAGGGCGTCCGGAATGCGCACGACGAAGTCCTCATTGACGACGACCTTCTCGCTGTAGCCGCCCTGGGTGATCGTGCCGTCGACGTCGGTGGCCGCGTAGGTGCCGACTGCGCCGTGGAGGCACGACTGCTCCTGGTCGGCCCGGCACTCGGCGCACTCGCCACAGGAGTTCACCAGGCACCCGACGCCGACGCGGTCGCCCACGGCGAATCTCGTCACGTCGGAACCGACCGCCTCCACGACGCCGGCGATCTCGTGTCCGACAGCCAGCGGGTAGGTCACCGGACCCCACTCCTGCCGGATCGTGTGGATGTCGGAGTGGCAGATGCCGGCTGCCTTGATGGCGATGACGACGTCGTCGGGGCGGGGGTCGCGGCGTTCGATGGTGCGTACCTCGAAGGGCGCGTCGACGCTGGTCTTTTGGAGGGCCTTCACGGTGATGGGCATGGCTCGATCCTAGGTGCGCCCCGGCGCCTCGGGACGTCAGGCGTGCGCCACCGACAGCTTCTCGAGCAGGGGGTGATCCGCTGACAGATCGACCAGGCGCTGGGCGCCGTCGATGCCGGCGCCCAGCGGCTCGGTGAGCGCGAAGGTGGGCCACTGGAGGCACAGGTAGTCGGTGAACCGGTTGACGACGCGGTGGCTGTCGAACACCCCACCGATGGCGGCCACGCGCGGCGGTGTCGACGACTGCAGGTCGACCCGCCGGATCGCCGCCTGAACGGCCTCCGACAGGTGCGCCGCCGCCTTGTCGAGGATGTTGCCGGCCACCCGGTCGCTCGCGGCGAGGGCGTCCACCTTCGCGGCGAACGAGGCCACGCGCTGGACGCGGTGGGGGTCGGCCTGGAGCTCGAGGTAGGCCGTCTCCAGGTTCGGGAACTCCTCCTGCATCGCCGCGGTCAGCGCCGTCATCTGGCGGCGTCCGTCGAAGCCGCGCAGGGCGGCCTCGAGGGCGGTCCGGCCGATCCAGTACGCCGAGCCGGCGTCGCCCATCAGGTGGCCCCAGCCGTCCACGCGGGCGGTGGTGTTGGGCCCGACGGCGAAGCAGATCGTGCCGGTGCCCGCCGCGATCACGCAGCCGACCTCCGTGCCCAGCGCCCCCAGGTAGCTCGTCACCGAGTCGTGGCAGAGGATCACCCGCGTCACGCCGCGGTCGGCCAGCCCGTCGAGCAGGACGCCGGCGTCCGAGTCCTCGTTGCCGCTGGATCCCACCGCGACGACCTCGGGCCGCCAGTCGGGGTGGGCGTCCAGCACCGCCTGAATGCCGGCGGTGAGTTGCTCGGGTAGCGGCGCGTTGGTCACGACGCCCGGCCCCTTGACCTCGGACGCCGGCGTGTCACTCACGTAGCGGTAACGCGTCGAACTCTGTCCGGCATCGACGGCGAGCTGGGCGGCCATGCGTCCTCCGAAGGGTTGGGCCCGGTGGTGCCGTCCAGCCTATCGGCGGGGTGCGTCGTGCGCAGTCGGGTCACGCTATCTTGGGTGCCGTGGTCGACACCGTTGGAAACGCCTTTGCCACCCCGGACGCCGAGCAGCCCTGGGCCGAGCTCGGTCTTAAGGCCGACGAATACGACCGCATCAGGGAAATCCTCGGCCGCCGGCCCACCGGCTGCGAGCTGGCGATGTACTCGGTGATGTGGTCCGAGCACTGCTCCTACAAGTCATCGAAGGTGCACCTCAAGCGGTTCGCCGCGGTGGGCTCCGACACCCCGCGCGGCCCGCTGCTCGCGGGCATCGGAGAGCAGGCCGGCGTGGTCGACATCGGCGGCGACTGGGCCGTCACCTTCAAGATCGAATCCCACAACCACCCGAGCTACGTCGAGCCCTATCAGGGCGCGGCGACCGGCGTGGGCGGGATCGTCCGAGACATCCTCGCCATGGGCGCGCGTCCCATCGGCGTCATGGATCCGCTGCGTATCGGCCCGCTGGACGCCCCGGGCACCGCCCGCGTCCTGCCCGGCGTCGTCGCCGGCGTGGGCGGGTACGGCAACTGCCTCGGGCTGCCGAACATCGGCGGCGAGGTGGTCTTCGACCGGACCTATCTCGGCAACCCGCTCGTCAACGCCCTGTGCGTCGGCGTCCTCAAGCACGACGATCTCAAGCGCGCCCAGGCGACCGGGGCGGGCAATCAGGTCATCATGTACGGCGCCGCGACGGGCGGCGACGGCATCGGCGGGGCGTCCATCCTGGCCTCGGAGACCTTCGATGCGGACGGCCCTGCGAAGCGGCCCAGCGTGCAGGTGGGCGACCCCTTCATGGAGAAGCTGCTCATCGAGTGCACCCTGGAACTGTTCGCGGCTGGCGTCATCCAGGGCATCCAGGATTTCGGCGCCGCCGGCATCTCGTGTGCGACCTCGGAGCTGGCCTCGGCCGGCGACGGCGGCATGTACGTGAATCTGGACGCCGTCGTGCTGCGCGATCCGACGCTCTCGCCGGAGGAGATCCTCATGAGCGAGTCCCAGGAGCGCATGATGGCGGTGGTGCGGCCCGACGACGTGGAGGAATTCCTCGCCATCTGCGCAAAATGGGACGTGCTCGCGACCGTGGTCGGCGAGGTCATCGAGGGCGACCGGCTGATCATCGACTACCGCGGCGAGCGCGTCGTCGACGTCGATCCCAGGACGGTGGCGCACGAGGGGCCGGTCTACGAGCGTCCGTGGGCGCGCCCGGACTGGATCGATGCCCTCAACGCCGACCGCGCCGAGGACCTGCCACGCGCGGCGTCCGGCGCAGAACTCGGCGAGCAGCTGCTGGCGCTGGCCGGCTCGCCGAACCTGGCCGACAAGAGCTGGGTGACCGACCAGTACGACCGCTACGTGCGCGGCAACACCGTGTTGGCGCAGCCGGAGAACGCCGGCGTCCTGCGGATCGACGAGGAATCCGGCCTGGGTATCGCGCTGGCCACCGACTGCAACGCGCGGTTCTGCCTGCTCAACCCGTATCTGGGCGCGCAGCTCGCCCTCAGCGAGAGCTACCGCAACGTGGCGGCGTCCGGGGCTGAGCCCGTGGCGATCACCGATTGTCTGAACTTCGGCTCGCCCGAGGACCCGGACGTGATGTGGCAGTTCCGCGAGGCGATCCTGGGGCTCGTGGACGGCTGCTCCGAGCTGGGGACCCCCGTGACCGGCGGCAACGTCAGCTTCTACAACCAGACCGACGGGGCCAACATCCTGCCCACGCCCGTGGTGGGCATGCTCGGCATCATCGACGACGTGGCGGCCCGGACGCCCAAGGGTTTCGCGTACGCCGGCGACGCTGTCGTGCTGCTCGGGGAGACCCGCGAGGAATTGTCGGGGTCGTCGTGGGCCGAGGTGATCCACGACCACTTGGGCGGCGTCCCGCCGATGCCCCAGCTGGCGGCCGAGCAGGCTCTCGGGCGCGTGCTGGTGGCGGCGTCCCGGCGGGGGCTGGCGACGTCGGCCCACGACCTGGCCGACGGCGGGCTCTCCCAGGCTCTGGTGGAGGCGTCGCTGCGTCACGGGTTGGGCGTCTCGCTGACCCTGCCCGACGGCGACCCCACGGTGACGCTGTTCTCCGAGTCGCCGGCCCGCGCGATCGTGTCGCTGTCCGGTGAGCACTACGCGGAGTTCGAGGCCCTGTGCGCCGAGCACGGCGTCCCGCTGACCCGGCTGGGCGAGGTCGTCGACACCGGCGAGATCGAAGCCGTGGGCCAGTTCAGCGTCGCGCTCGAGGACGTCCGGTCGCGCTGGGAGGCGCCGATCCGGGACGCGATGGCGCAGTGAGGGTCGTCCTCACCCGGAGGCGATACGGCCATCGGTGAGCTTCACCCTGCGGGTGGCGAGCGTGCGGATGTCGTCGGCCACTTCACCGCTGGGCGGCTGGTGATGCCGGCTGGTGATGCCGACCGGGGTCGTGCGGCAGGTCCTCACCGGCCGCGATAGACTCCCCCCGTGACGCCACCCGGCACCGAGCTGCTCGACCCGACCGGCGACCCCAAACCCAACGAGGAGTGCGGCGTCTTCGGCGTCTGGGCGCCCGGCGAAGAGGTCGCGAAGCTCACCTACTACGGCATGTACGCGCTGCAGCACCGCGGCCAGGAGT
>JAKDIK010000166.1 GCA_030450535.1 Propionibacteriaceae bacterium | reverse complement strand
CGCAGCCGTCTCGCTCGTCACCGTCATCGGATTGCAGCTCGCGTCGGTGCTCGTCGGCGCCATCGTCATCGAGCGGGTCTTCGTGCTGCCCGGGCTGGGGTCGCTGCTGCTGGCGTCGGTGACGTCGAACGACCTCATCGTGGTTCGGGGCGTGGTCATGCTGCTGGTGCTGGCCGTCCTCGTCATCAATGCCGCGGTCGACATCAGCTACGTCTTCATCGACCCCCGCCTGCGGACGGGGGCCGACCGGTGAAGCGGCTCGAACTCATCGTCGGCGGCGCGCTGGTCGGACTCGTGCTCGCGATGGCATGCCTGTCCTTCGTGTGGACGCCCTTCGACCCCACCGCCGTGTTGTCGGCCGCGCCGCTGCAGCGCCCCGGTTGGCCGCACGTGCTCGGCACGGACGGCATGGGCATCGACATCCTCAGCCGCGTCCTGTTCGGGGCGCGCTCGGCCCTGTACGTGGGCGTCATCGCCGTCGGCCTGGCGGCGCTGGTCGGCGTTCCCCTCGGTCTGCTGACCGCCCAGCTGCCGCGTCCGGCCGCCGAGGTCGTCCTGCGGGCCACCGACATCATGTACGCCTTCCCCGCCCTGCTGCTGGCGATCCTGCTGGCCAGCGCGCTCGGCGGTTCGACCGAGACGGCGATGGCTGCCATCGGCATCGCGTCCATCCCCGCCTTCCTGCGGGTCAGCCGCGCTGGCGCGCTGTCGGTGCTGGCGTCCGATTTCGTGCTCGCCGCCCGCGCGTGCGGCACCACCCGGCTGGCCATCACCGGACGCCACGTGCTGCCCAATGTCGCCCCGCTCATCGGAGTGCAGGCGTCGGTGTCGTTCGCACTGGCGATCCTCGCCGAGGCGGCGCTGAGCTACCTCGGCCTGGGCACCCCGCCCACGACGCCGGCCTGGGGCCGCATGCTCATGGACGCCCAGACCTATCTGTTCGTCGACCCGCTCCAGGCGCTCTGGCCGGGGCTGGCGATCGCCGTGGCCGTGCTGGGCTTCAATCTGCTCGGCGACGGGCTCCGCGATTTCCTCGATCCGCGTTTGGCGGACGTCGCATGAGCAGCCCGCTGCTGGAGATCCGCGACCTCACGGTCGCGTTCGGACGCCGCCCGCCGGCCGTTCGCGGCGTCAGCTGGACACTGGACGCCGGCGCGCGGCTGGGGCTCATCGGGGAATCAGGCTCCGGCAAGACCGTGACCGCGCTGGCGATCATGGGGCTGCTGCCCGAGACGGCGCGGGTCACCGGCTCGATCCGTCTCGGCGGCCGCGAACTCGTCGGGCTGCGCGACGCCGACATGGCCCGCCTGCGCGGCGACCTGGTGAGCATGATCTTCCAGGAGCCCATGACCGCGCTCGACCCCACCATGCGGGCCGGGCGGCAGGTGGCGGAGGCGTTCCGGCTGCATCGGGGGGCGGCCGCGGGGCCGGCGCGGACGGCCGTGTTGGCCATGCTGGCCGCGGTCGGGTTCGAGGACGCGCAGCGGGTCGCCGACAGCTATCCCCATCAGCTCTCCGGGGGCCAGCGGCAGCGGGTCATGACGGCGATGGCCCTGATCAACTCGCCCGATCTCGTGCTCTGCGACGAGCCCACGACCGCGCTCGACGTCACGGTACAGGCCACCGTCCTCGACGTCCTCGACGCCGTGCTGGATGCCGAGGGTGCCGCCTGCGTTTTCATCAGTCACGACCTGGCGGTGGTGTCCCAGATCTGCTCCGACGTGGCCGTCATGCTCGACGGGGAGATCGTCGAGCGGGGGGACGCCGCCCGCGTCCTGACAGCGCCCCAGCACCCGTACACCGCCGGGCTGGTGGCGACCGCTCGGCTCGACCTGCTGGAGCCCGGGACGCGGCTGTCGACCGTCGCGGACCACGCGTCCGGCATCCCCGTCCGGCCCCGGCGACGGCGCGGGGCCCGGTGATGAGCGCACTGTACGAGGCGGCGGGCCTGACCCGCAGCTACGGGCGCGGTTCCCGGCGCGTGGTCGCCCTCGCCGGCGTCGACCTGCGCGTCGAACGCGGCCAGCGCCTGGGCATCGTGGGGGAGTCGGGCTCGGGCAAGTCGACCCTCGTGCGGCTCCTGGCGGCCCTCGACACCCCCACGGCCGGCACCGTCGCGTTCGACGGCCGGATCATCTCGGGGCTGCCGGAACGCGAGCTGGGCTTCCTGCGCTCGCGCGTCCAGCTCGTCTTCCAGGATCCCCGCGCCTCGCTCAACCCCCGCATGAACGTGTTCGACATCATCACCGAGCCGTTGCGGGCCCCCGCCGTGCGGCGGGAGCTGTCCACCGTGAAGCCAAGGGCGCGGGTCGCGGAGCTACTGGACGCGGTGGGCCTGCCGGCGGACTCCGGGCGTCGCTACCCGCACGAGTTCTCCGGCGGCCAGCGGCAGCGCATCGCCATCGCGCGCGCCCTGGCGCCGTCGCCGGACGTGCTCATCGCGGACGAGGCCGTCAGCGCCCTGGACGTGAGCGTCCGGGCGCAGGTGCTCAACCTGATCATGGATCTGGTGCAATCCCTCGACCTCACGCTGTTGTTCGTCAGCCACGACCTGTCGGTGGTGCGCCACGTGTGCAGCGACGCCGTCGTGCTGCAGGCCGGCCGCATCGTGGAGGCCGGGCCCGCGGCGTCCGTCTTCGCCCATCCGGCCCACGCGTACACCCAGCGGCTGGTCGCCTCGATTCCGCGCTTCCCGACTCCGGGCCTAGACTCGGCGCGGTGAAGGTCCTGCTCCTGGAGAACGTCCATCCGACGGGCGTCGGCCTGCTGACCGACCGGGGCTACGAGGTGGACGCCCGTCCGGCGGCCCTCGGCGAGGACGACCTCATCGCCGCGCTGGACAAGGTGGCGCTGCTCGGCGTCCGCTCCAACACCCAGGTGACGCGGCGCGTCCTCGAGAACGCCCCCGACCTGCGGGCGGTGGGTGCCTTCTGCATCGGAACCAACCAGATCGCGCTGGACGCGGCCTCCGCCCGCGGCGTCGCGGTGTTCAACGCACCGTACTCGAACACGCGCTCGGTCGTGGAACTGGCGGTGGCGGAAATCATCGCGATGGCGCGGCATCTCACCGACCACAACCAGCGCATGCATGCGGGGGAGTGGGTGAAGTCGGCGCTCGGCAGCCATGAGGTGCGCGGGCGCACGCTCGGCATCGTGGGGTACGGCAACATCGGGTCGCAGCTGTCGGTGGTGGCCGAGTCCCTGGGGATGCGGGTGTTCTTCCACGACCTCGTCGACAGGCTGGCCCTGGGCAACGCGCAGCGCTGCGGATCGCTCGCCGAATTGCTTGCCGAGGCCGAGACGATCTCGCTTCATGTGGATGGGCGGCCGGGGAACCGGGGTTTCTTCGGCGAGCGGGAGTTCTCGCTGATGCGGCCACGGTCGCTGTTCTTGAACCTGTCGCGCGGGTTCGTCGTCGACACCGGCGCGCTGAAGCGGCACCTCGACTCGGGGCACCTCGCGGGGGCGGCGGTGGACGTGTTCGAGTCCGAGCCGAAGGGCAACGGTCAGGAGTTCGTTCACCCGCTGCGCGGGACGCCGAACGTGATCCTGACCCCCCACGTCGCCGGGTCGACCCTGGAGGCGCAGCAGAACATCGGCGCGTTCGTGGCCAACAAGCTGGCCGACTTCGCCGAGCACGGCTCCACGGTGCTGAGCGTGAACCTGCCGGGTGTTCCGGCCGGACGACCCAGGGCCCACCGCATCCGGCACCTGCACCGCAACGTACCCGGCGTGCTGGCGACCATCAACACGATCATGGCCACCCACGGCACCAACATCGAGGGCCAGACACTGGCCACCCGCGGCGACCTGGGTTACGTCGTGCTCGACATCGCCGATCCACCCCCGCACGCCGTGGTCGCGGCCCTGCAGGCCATGCCGGAGACGGTCCGGGTCGACGTGGGCTGAGCCCACGTGCCCCCCGCTCGCGGAGAGGGAGCTCAGTCCTCCAGCGGCTCGGTGGGCTCGGTGGGCGCGAGGGCGGCCAGGACGGCGTCGTGCAGCAGCCCGTTGGTCGCCACGGCGCCGGGTCCGCGGACCCCCGGCGTCCCATCGATGCTCGTGAACCGGCCCCCGGCCTCGCGGACGATCACGTCCAGCGCCGCCATGTCGTGCAGGGCCAGCTCGGGTTCGGTGGCCACGTCGACGCCGCCCTCGGCCACGAGAAGGTGGCTCCAGAAGTCACCGAACGCCCGGGTGCGCCACACGTCGCGCATGAGGTCGACGAACTGCTGGCCGCGTCCGGAGTCGACCCAGCCGTGGATGGAGCTGTAGGACAAGAAGGCGTCCGACAGTGCCCCGACCGACGACGTCTGGATCCGGGATGCGCTGGCCAGCGACTTGCCCGTGTAGGCGCCCGTGCCCCGGGTCGCCCACCAGCGCCGCTGCAGCGCCGGCGCCGAGACGACCCCCACGACGACCTCATCGCCCTCCATCAGCGCGATCAGCGTCGCCCACACGGGCACCCCGCGTACGAAATTCGCCGTGCCGTCGATGGGGTCGATCACCCAGCGTCGCGGACCCCATCCGGTGTCCTCGCGCTCCTCCCCGTGGACGGCGTCCCTTGGCCGCGTCCGGGCCAGCACCTTGCGCAGGGCGTCCTCGACGGCCGTGTCGGCGTCCGAGACCTCCGTCATGTCGGGCTTGGTGGCCACCTGCAGATCGAGAGCCTTGAAGCGCGCGGTGGTGATCTGATCGGCGGTGTCGGCGAGGACGTGTCCCAGGCGCAGGTCGTCCACGTACGAGTGCTCAGCCATACCGGCCAGCCTAGGGCAGCCCGACGCCGCGGTGCGGGAGCCGACCGGCCGCGCGGCGCGGCCCCGGGTCTCAGTCGCGGTGGGAGTCCGGGGTCATCCAGACCCGTTCCATCCGGCGGAAGGACTCCAGCCGCTCGGGACGCAGCCGGCCGTCGGCGACGGCGGCATCGAGCGCGCACTCGGGCGCGCCCGAGTCGTGCTCGCAGCCGCGCGGGCACTCCTCGACCAGATCGGCCAGGTCGTCGAACGCCGCGAGGATCGACGCGGTCGTGACGTGGGAGAGCCCGAAGCTCCGGACGCCCGGGGTGTCGATCACCCAGCCGCCCGGCGTTGGGAGCTCCAGGGCGACCGCCGAGGTCGACGTGTGGCGTCCGCGACCCGTGACCTCGTTGACGATCCCCACCGCGCGGTCGGCGCCGGGGATCAGCATGTTGACCAGCGTCGACTTCCCCACCCCCGAGTGCCCCACGAACACCGTCCGGTGCCCGGCGAGCAGCTCGCGCAGCGTGGTCAGGTCGGCGCCGGGCCGCACCACGACGGCGGGGATGTCGAGGCCGGCGTACGCGGCCAGCAGGGCGTCCGGCGCAGCAAGGTCGGCCTTGGTGAGCACGAGCAGCGGCGCGAGGCCGCCGTCGTAGGACGCCACGAGGATGCGGTCGATCATCCCCATCCGCGGCGGGGGATCGGCCAACGCCGTGACGATCGCGAGCTGATCGGCGTTCGCCACGATGGGCCGTTCGTAGGGATCGTCGTCGTCGGCCGTGCGGCGCAGCACGGTCTCGCGTGCCACCGCCTCGACGATGCGCGCCAGCGTGCCCGTCTCGCCGCTGGTGTCGCCCACCACGCGCACCTTGTCGCCGACGATCACGCCCGTGCGGCCCAGCTGCCTGGCCTTGGTGGCCAGCACCCGCGGGCCGTCCACCTCGAGCACCACCGTGTAGCGCCCGCGGTCGACCCCGACGACGAGGCCCGTCGCCGCGGCGGAGTAGTTCGGCCGCTCCTTGGTGCGTGGACGCGAGCGCCGGGCCGGGCGCCCGAACCCGTCCTCGACGTCGCGCTCGGCGCGCCGGGGGCTCACGCGGCCACCAGGTGATGCCACAGGCCCGCGAAATCGGCCAGCGTCTTCGTCGTGGCGTCCACGTCGTCGAGCGTGATTCCCGGCACCGCCAACCCCAGCACCGCGCCGGCGTGGGCCATCCGGTGGTCGGCGTAGGTGTGCCACGGCCCACCGGACAGCGGTGCGGGGCGCACCGTGAGGCCGTCGGAAGTCTGCGCGACGCCGGCACCGCGCGCCCCCAGCTCCGCCTCCAGCGCCGCGAGCCGATCGGTCTCGTGGTGGCGGATGTGGCCGACCCCGCGGATCCGCCCCGGTCGGTCGGCCAGCGCCAGCAGGGACGCCGCCACGCACGTCAGCTCGCTGGCGTGGCTGAGGTCGAGGTCGGCGCCGGTGATGACGCCGGTGCCCCGCACGGTCACGGTGTCGTCC
>JAKDIK010000396.1 GCA_030450535.1 Propionibacteriaceae bacterium | reverse complement strand
GGCCGCCCGTGCCCTCTGCGGGCGCGCGAGATTACGGCGTCCGCCGGAATGACGTGTTGGTGGTTACGTCACTTTCCCGGCGTCCGGACAGTCCACGTCCAGCCGAGCCGGCCCAGCTCGTCCGCCAGCAGCCGGATCGCCTTCGGACCCACCCCGTGCAGGGCCAGCAACTCATCCTCGGCGTGCTCGATCACCTGTTCCAGGATGGTCACTCCGATGGACGCCAGCGCTTGCGTCGCCGGCGCGCCGATGGGGGGCAGCGGCGTCCCGTGTTCGCCGAGCATCCGGGCCAGGGCGTCCCGGTAGTCGCGCTCAAGGGCCACCTGGTCGGCGCGGTAGTCGGCCATCCGGCAGCCCAGGCCGTTCGGCTTGACGGTGATGCCCTCGTCGTCCCAGTGCGGACGCGCGCGGCTCAGCAGGTTGCCGCCCGGATCGCCGTACGCGCCGACCACCCGCCACCACGGCACGTCGTTGCCGAACTGGCGCATGATCGAGCCGACCCGGCGCGGCGACGTCCCGGCGATCCTGGCGAGATCTCCGTAGGCCGCCACCCGGCCGCGCGGGATCTGCTCGACGGCGAGCAGCACGCGGTCCACCAGGTAGTCGTCCATCGGCTCACGGTAGCCGCGCGGCGGCCTGCCCGTCGCCACTAGGTTGGGCCTCATGATCAAGCACATCGTGGCCTGGAACTTCGCCGACGAGGCCGAGGGTGCCGACAAGGCGACCAACGTCGCACTGGTCGCGGACGCCCTGCGCGCCCTGCCGGCGGTGATCGACGGCATCCTCGAGTTCGAGGTGATCGTTCCGCAGGACGGACTGGACAACACCTTCGATCTGGCGCTGAACTCGGCGTTCACCGATGCCGCAGCCCTGCAGGCCTACGCAGTCCACCCCAAGCACCAGAAGGTTGTCGCGCTGATCGGCGCCCGTCGCACCGGACGCGCCTGCATCGACTACGACCCCGCGCAGCTCTGACTGCGGCCAGGCCGTCATCCCGGGCTTGACCCGGGATCCCCGCCCGAGCGTTGAGATCCCGGCGTCCGCCGGGATGACGTGACTGGGGATGACGAGGCGGCGACCCCAGGACGTCATGGACCGACCAGCCGTCATCCCGGGCTTGACCCGGGATCCCCGCCCGAGCGTTGAGATCCCGGCGTCCGCCGGGATGACGTGACTGGGTGGACCAGCGACCCTCAGCTCAGGCCGCGGGCGGCCGCCGCGAGCGCCCCCTCGGCCGCCTGGACGGCCGTGCGGGCCTCGTGCAGTTCATCCTCGGACGCCGTGAGCGCCTCGCGGGCGGACGCCTCCGCCTGCTCGGCGGCACGGAGTTCGGCGCGCAGGTCGGCGACCTCGTGGCTGGCCCGGTCCAGCGCCTCCCTCGCCGCACCCTCGGACGCCTCGGCAGCCTTCAGCCCCGTGCGCGCCTCGATCAGCACCTCGGTCGCCGCCTCGAACGCCTGCTGAGCCCGGGCGCGACGGTCAGCCTCCGCCCGGCCCGCGGCGTCGTCATCGTCGCCGGGCGGCGCCGCCGCGGGCGCTGCTTCGAGTGGGGCTGACGCTGCCACGGCGTCCGAACTCGGCGCGAGTGGGAACCCGAATCCGGAGTACACCAGGGCTTTCACCACCCGACCGGCCTGCACGTCGGCCAGCGACGCGGGGTCGGCGACGGCAGCGCCGAGCGTCCCTGACACCTCCAACCGGACCGCCTCCGTCGCCTGGTAGCCGCGCTCGGCGCCCAGCGCGACGGCGCGCCGGGTGAGCTCGTTGATCAACCGCTGCCGCTGCGTTCCGAGGCTGCGCAACTCGGCCAGGTCGGCGCCCGCGTGCGCGGCGGCCATCGCCGTGGCCAACTCCCCGAGCCGGCGCACCTCATCGGCCGCCGAGCGGGCCAGCAGGTTCACCAGCCACGCCGAGCGGGTCGGCTTCTTCAACACCCCGATGGACGCCGCCAACGGCCGGTCCTTCGCCTGCCGGGCGGCCGCGACCAGCGCCGTCCGGGCAGCCATGAACTCGTC